>NZ_KV811286.1:0-20082 GCF_001813025.1 Pseudomonas sp. HMSC066A08 | reverse complement strand
GTAGGGCGGATAACCGCAACGCGGTTATCCGCCGATCCGCTGGCGGCAGATCAGAGCAACGACGAGCCGCCCGCCTTGCTCACCCCCCAGAGGTTGCTCAGGCTGCCCAGCAACTCGCTGTTGGCGCCCTGCTTGCCGAAATAGTCGACCAGCACCTGGGCGAACTTCTCGGTCATCCCGCTATCCATGCCCAGGGTGTTGAAGGCCTTGTTCACGTCGCCCATGCTGTCCGCATTGCCGAGCAACGAACCGAGGCCCTGGCTTTCGCCGCCGCTCTTGCCGAGCACGTTGCCGAGCCCGCCGAGACCGGCCAGGGCGTTGTTGCCGGCCAGCTTGTCGAGTCCCGGGATGGTCTTCACCAGTTGCGAATAATCGTTGCCGGCCAACTGGTTCTTGGCCAGACCGAGCAGGGCGCCGGTACCGCCGACCGCCTGCTCCTGGCTGACCCCGAGCTGGCCGGTGAGTGCGCCGAGCAGACCGCTGGTCTGCGGGGTGGTGGCTACCTGGGCGGAGTCGCCCTGGGATGCCCCGGCGACCGCCTTGGCGGCGTCCCCGAGGTTGAAGGCGAACGCGGAAGCGGCACTGAACAGCAGGGCCGCGGCCAGGGTAGCGTGGGTGGTGACGCGCATCGGCAATTCCTCATGAGATATCGAACGCCCCGGCCGCATTCGCGGGCCGGGGTGAGATTTCGACCGGCCGGCCGGTGCCTTGTTCCCCAACCTTGGTCGGGTCACTTGGCCTTCGGCTTGTCGGCCTTGCCCTTGGCGGCGGCACCTTTCTTCGCCGCCGGCTTCTTCGCCGCCGTCGCCCGTCCCTTGGGCGTCTCGCCGGCTACGGCCTTCTTGCGTGCCGCCGGCTTCGGCGCGGCGCCCTTGCGGTAGCCGACGCCGTCCTTGGCGTCGTGGAAGAAGGTGACCGTCTCGCCTTCCTTCACATCGCCCTTGAGCATGGCCGTAGCCAGGCGCGTCTCCAGTTGCTGACGGATCTGCCGCTTCAGCTCGCGTGCGCCGAACTCCGGCTGGTAGGCCTCTTCGGCGAGGTGGCCGACCAGGCTGTCGTCGATGTGCAGGTAGATGTCCTGAGCGTGCGCGGCGCGCTTCACCCGCTCCAGTTGCAGGCGCACGATGTCCTCGATCTGCGCCTTGCTCAGCGACTCGAAGACGATCACCTCGTCGAGGCGGTTGAGGAATTCCGGGCGGAAATGTCCGCGCAGGGTATTCATCAGTTCGCGCTTGAGCTTCTCCGGCGGCTGGGCGAACTCGCCGGCCTGGGCGTTCTTCATGATCAGCTCGGAGCCGAGGTTGCTGGTGGCGATGATGATGGTGTTGGTGAAGTCCACCACGCGCCCCTTGCCGTCGGTCAGGCGGCCGTCGTCGAACACCTGCAGGAGGATGTTGTTGACGTCGGCGTGGGCCTTCTCGATCTCGTCGAGCAGGATCACGCTGTACGGCCGCCGGCGCACCCGCTCGGTGAGCTGGCCGCCCTCGTCGTAGCCGACGTAGCCCGGCGGCGCACCGATCAGCCGGGACACCGCGTGGCGCTCCATGTATTCGCTCATGTCGATGCGGATCATCGCGTCCTCGTCGCCGAACACCACCTCGGCCAGGGCCTTGGCCAGCTCGGTCTTGCCCACCCCGGTCGGGCCGAGGAACAGGAAGGTGGCGATCGGCCGGCTGCCCTGGCGCAGCCCGGCGCGGGCCAGGCGCACGGCGTCGCTGACCGCGGTGATCGCTTCCTGCTGGCCGATCACCCGCTGGTGCAGACGCTCTTCCATCTGCAGGAGCTTCTCACGCTCCTCGGCGGTCAGCTCGGTGACCGGGATGCCGGTGAGCCTGGAGATGATCTCGGCGATGTCCTCGACCCGTACCTCCTCGGTCTTCGACCCCTGGGTCTGCTGCCAGCGCTCGGTGATCTGCTCGAGGTGTTCCTTGCGCTCCTGGATGCGTTTCTCGAAGACCTTCGCCTCGTCGTACCACTTGCGGCTGGCGGCGTAGTCCTGCTCGCGCTTGAGCTGCGCCAGCTCGGCCTCCAGTTCCTGGATCTCGGCCGGCCGCGAGGTGCTGGCGATGCGCACGCGGGCGGCGGCCTGGTCGATCAGGTCGATGGCCTTGTCCGGCAGGAAGCGGTTGCCGATGTAGCGGTCGGACAACTCGGCGGCGGCGACGAAGGCCTCGTCGCGGATGGTCACCTTGTGGTGGCCTTCGAGCTTGTCGCGCAGGCCACGGAGGATGGAGATGGTCTGCTCCACCGTCGGCTCGGGGACGAACACCGGCTGGAAGCGCCGCTCCAGTGCGGCGTCCTTCTCGATGTACTTCTGGTACTCGTTGAGGGTGGTGGCGCCGATCAGGTTCATCTCGCCGCGCGCCATCGCCGGCTTCAGCACGTTGGCCACGTCCAGCCCGCCTTCGCCGCCGCCCTGGCCGGCACCGACGATGGTGTGCACCTCGTCGATGAACAGGATGATCTCGCTCTGCGCCGCCTGCAGTTCGTCCATCACCTGCTTGAGGCGTTCCTCGAACTCGCCGCGGTACTTGGCGCCGGCGACCATGGCGTTGATGTTCAGTTCGACCAGGCGCTTGTCGCGCAGCACCTCCGGCACCTCGCCCTGGACCATGCGCTGGGCCAGGCCTTCGACGATGGCGGTCTTGCCGACGCCGGGCTCGCCGATCAGCACCGGGTTGTTCTTCTTGCGCCGGGCGAGCACCTCGATGGTGGTCTCGACTTCCTTCGAGCGGCCGATCACCGGATCGAGCTTGCCTTCGCGGGCCAGCCGGGTCAGGTCGCGGCTGAACTTGTCCAGTTGCGGAGTGTTGCTCGGGCCGTCCACGCGGCCGTCCTCGGCGCCCTTGCCGACCACCTTGACCGCTTTCTGTCGCAGCGCCTGCTCGGTCAGGCCGTACTTCTTCAGGAGAGTCCCGGCGAAGCTGTCCGGCACCGCCGCCAGGCCGAGCAACAGGTGCTCGGGGCCGACATAGCTGTGGCCAAGCTCGCGGGACAGGGCGAAGGCATGCTGCAAGGCGCTCTTCACCCGCGGCGAGATGGTCATGTCCTCGCTCGCCTCGCCCTTGCTGGCGCCGCGCACGGCGTTGGCCTCGATGTACTGCTTGAGATCGGCCGGCGACAGGCCGAACTGCTTGAGCACCGCCTGCACCACGTCGGCGTCGGCCAGGGCGTAGAGCAGGTGCTCGGTGTCCACTTCGCGCTTGCCGAATTCGGCGGCGACCTGCGCGGCGCGTTGCAGGTACTCGGTGGTCTGCTTGCTGAAGTACTCGGCGATGTCCACCGCCTCCGGCTCGCGGGCGCGCACCGGGGTGACCGGACTCTGCTCGCCGAAGCCGGAGAAGATCTCGTCGAACGGGCTGCCGCCGCCGAACAGCGACTCCAGCGGCGAGCGCATGCGCTGCTGGCGCATCAACTGGCGGTAGTGCAGTTCGCAGAGGGCGAGTTCGCGGCGCTGGCCGTTCTGTACCAGGCTGACGCGGGCGACGGCGGGACGTTCGTGGCAGATAGCGCAAAGTTCCTGGGCCATGGGAGGGCTCCTGTTTCCACGGAAGGTGGGCTTCGGCGACGGCAGCGGCGACCGGGGTCGCCGAGCGGTGCGTGGAGGACATCGCGACAAGGCGGTGAAGCACGCGCCGTCGAGCATGCAACGCGGGGCATGTCCGTGCGATGACGAAGCGCCGGCGTCGCATCCGCAGCCACTGACGGGGTGACTCTTGAGTACTAGCACAGCAGCCGGCGGACGCCAGCGCTTCGGCTTGACCCAGGACAATGAAAGGCGACCTCTCTGGCTCGCGACTTCCGCCGCAATGCCCGCTGTTCGCCCCAATCCGGTCGCCGGCCGTCCCATCGCGGCGAGAACTTCTCTATGCTTGGGCCCTGTCCGCCCGAGGGAGCCCGTCCATGAGCGAGCCGTTCCAGCTCACCCCCCGCATCGCCCGCCAACTGCCCTGGCTGGTTGCCGTCGCCTTCTTCATGCAAGCCCTCGACGGCACCATCCTCAACACCGCGCTGCCGAGCATGGCCAGTTCGCTGAACGAAAACCCGCTGCGCATGCAGGCGGTGGTGATCGCCTACCTGCTCACGGTGGCCCTGCTGATACCGGCCTCGGGGTGGATCGCCGACCGTTTCGGCACACGCCGGGTGTTCCTCGGCGCGGTACTGCTGTTCAGCCTCGGCTCGTTGCTTTGCGCGCTTTCGCCGAGCCTCGAACTGCTGGTCGGGGCACGCATCGTACAGGGCGTCGGCGGCGCGCTGATGATGCCGGTGGGACGGCTGGTGATCCTCCGCGTCTACCCGCGCCAGGACCTGGTGCGGGTTCTCAGCTTCGTCACCATTCCCGGACTGCTCGGCCCGCTGGCGGGACCGACGCTGGGCGGCTGGCTGGTGGAGTACGCCTCCTGGCACTGGATCTTCCTGATCAATCTGCCGGTCGGCCTGCTCGGCTGCCTGGTGGCGATGAAACTGATGCCGGACCTGCGCAGCCCGGTGCCGAGCCGTTTCGACAGCATCGGCTTCCTGCTCTTCGGCGGCTCCATGGTGCTGATCTCCATCGCCCTGGAAGGACTCGGCGAGCTGCACCTGTCGCACCTGCGCGTGGTCCTGCTGCTGATCGGCGGACTGGTCCTGCTCACCGCCTACTGGCTGCGCGCGCTGCGCATCGACAAGCCGCTGTTCCCGCCGAGCCTGTTCAAGGCGCGGACCTTCGCCGTCGGCATCCTCGGCAACCTGTTCGCCCGCCTGGGCAGCGGCGCCCTGCCCTTCCTCACCCCTCTGCTGCTGCAGGTGGGACTGGGCTACCCGCCCTCCACCGCGGGCATGACCATGATCCCGCTGGCGCTGTTCGCGATGGTCGCCAAGCCGATGGCCAAGCCACTGCTGGACTTCTTCGGCTATCGCAAGTTGCTGGTCGGCAACACCCTGATCCTCGGCTGCCTGATCGCCGGCTTCGGCCTGGTCGACCAGGACACCCCCTACGTCTGGCTGCTGCTCCACCTGAGCCTGCTCGGCGCGGTGAACTCCCTGCAATTCACGGCGATGAACACCCTCACCCTGATCGACCTGCAGGACAGCAACGCCAGCAGCGGCAACAGCCTGATGTCGGTGGTCGTGCAATTGTCGATCAGCCTCGGCGTGGCTTGCGCGGCGGCGTTGCTGGGCGGTTTCCAGACCGACCTGGATACGGGGCAGGACACCGTGCTCGGCGCCTTCCACGCCACCTACGTCAGCGTCGGCCTGATGTCGATGCTGGCCGCGGCGATCTTCTTCCAGCTCGGCAGCGAGGACGGCCGCACCAGCCCGCGCCGGGTCGATCCGGAAAAGGACCCGGACCTCTAGGATGGCCTGGCTCGCTACGCTCAAGCGCTGGGCTCGCGAGCTGAAGACCGAGGTCATCGTCCTCTGGCTGTGCAGCCGCCATCCGCACATGCCCTGGCTGGCCCGGCTGGTGGCGTTGCTGGTGGTGGCCTATGCGCTGAGTCCGATCGACCTGATCCCGGACTTCATCCCGCTGCTCGGCTACCTCGACGACCTGTTGCTGGTGCCGCTGGGGATCTGGCTGGCGATCCGCCTCACCCCACCCGCGCTGCTCGCCGAGTGCCGCGCGCGGGCTCGCGAGGTCGAGACGCGCCCGCGCAACCTGTGGATGGCTGCGCTGATCGTGCTGTTCTGGGTGGCGCTGGACTGCTGCGCTGGTTCTTCTACTGAGCGGCGAGCGCGCTGCAGGTAGGTTTGCGGGTGAAGGTTCGGGACACGTCGACCGCGCCGAGGTGTTCGAGCGTGCGGCGGCCGAGCAGCACCGGATAGTTCATGTTGCCGCGGTCGCGCAGGGAGAACTGCTCGCGCAGCAGCTTGGCGCCCAGGCAGATGTCCATCGCCACCACCGGACGGCTGTCGCTGCCGCCGGCGCCGCGTACCTTGATCAGCCGCAGCACCTTGCGCTCGAAGGTCACGCTGACCGGCGCCTTGCTGTCGGCGGTGGGCAGCACCACATCGAAGCGCACCCAGCGCTCGCCGTCCTTCTTGTAGCGATGGATATTCCTCGCGTCCAGCGACGAGGTCAGCGCGCCGGTATCCAGCTTGGCCTTGGCCTGCATGCGCTCGGGCATCAGCCAGGACTGCTCGATCCAGCCCCAGTGCTCGGTGGCGGCATGGCAGGACGCGGAAGAGAACGACAGCGACAACAGTGCGGCGAAGGCCAGACGACGGGATTGCACAGGCTTCATCGAAACGACTCCGAACGGGACCGGGCCACTCTGGGCGGGAACTCGTCAAGACAGGGTGAACGGCAGGCGAATACAGTGTGACGGTTTTCTCCGGGCAATAAAAAACCCGGATGCTTCCATCCGGGTTCTTCGGGCTGGGGCCCAGGGATCTTAGTTGATCACCTGAACGCGCTCGGCCTGCATGCCTTTCTGGCCTTGTACGACTTCGAAGCTGACCTTCTGGCCTTCGGCCAGGGTCTTGAAGCCGTTACCTTCGATGGCACGGAAGTGAACGAAAACGTCCGGGCCGCTTTCCGGGGTAATGAAGCCGTAGCCTTTGGTTTCGTTGAACCACTTAACGGTGCCGTTCTGACGGGACATTGCAAGTTCTCCTTGGAACTATGGGTATTGATTTAGCCACGAAATCGTAGCCGGTAACTGAGTTGCAAGGAGTTACAAGGAGTCGAGCAGGACGGGCTGGAATTTCCGACCGCATCAGGTCACGATCGACGGCGACCCATGCAAACACAGTGTCAGCACTCTACGACAAAAAACTGAGGAAAGCGAACCTGTATAAAAATACAGAAACGCGCTTTTTTCGTTTTTCTGACGAACGGTACTGGCCAAAGATACATTGCCTGTCGCTGCTGCTCCGGCGGCGATCGCACGCGGCAAGCCGCCGCAGGCTGCTAGACTAGCCGCTCGTATCGCCTGCCGAGCCCTGCCCCGTGATCTCCACCGCTTTCTCCTCGCTGCCGCTTTCCGCGGACCTCCTGGCCAATCTCGACTCCCTCGGTTACCGGGAGATGACGCCGATACAGGCGCAGAGCCTCCCGCTGATCCTCCAGGGCCACGACCTGATCGCCCAGGCCAAGACCGGCAGCGGCAAGACCGCGGCCTTCGGCCTCGCCCTGCTCAGCCCGCTGAACCCACGCTACTTCGGCTGCCAGGCGCTGGTGCTGTGCCCGACCCGCGAACTGGCCGACCAGGTCGCCAAGGAGATCCGCCGGCTGGCCCGCGCCGCCGACAACATCAAGGTCCTGACCCTCTGCGGCGGCGTCCCCTATGGCCCGCAGGTGGCTTCGCTGGAGCACGGCGCGCACGTGGTGGTCGGGACCCCGGGGCGCATTCAGGAGCACCTGCGCAAGGGCACCCTGGTCCTCGACGGGCTCAATACCCTGGTCCTCGACGAAGCCGACCGGATGCTCGACATGGGCTTCTACGACAGCATCGCCGAGATCATCGGCCAGCTCCCCGAGCGCCGGCAGACCCTGCTGTTCTCCGCCACCTACCCGGACGGCATCGAGAAGCTGGCGAAGACCTTCATGCGCGATCCGCGGCAGGTGAAGGTCGAGTCGCTGCACGCCGACAGCCAGATCGAGCAGCGCTTCTTCGAGATCGATCCGAAGCAGCGCATGGACGCCGTGGTGCGCCTGCTCCAGCATTTCCGGCCGCAGTCCTGCGTGGCCTTCTGCCAGACCCGCCAGCAGTGCCAGGAGCTGGCCGACGCACTGAAGGCGCAGCGGATTTCCGCCCTGGCCCTGCACGGCGACCTGGAGCAACGCGAGCGCGACCAGGTCCTGACGGTGTTCGCCAACCGCAGCTGCAACGTACTGGTGGCCACCGACGTGGCCGCCCGCGGGCTGGACATCGCCGCCCTGGAAACGGTGATCAACGTCGAGCTGGCGCGCGACCCGGAGGTCCACATCCATCGCATCGGACGCAGCGGTCGCGCCGGCGAGAAAGGCCTGGCCCTGTCGCTGGTGGCGCCGGCCGAGGCCAGCCGCGCGCAGGCCATCGAGGACCTGCAGAAGCAGCCGCTGGCCTGGTATGCCCTCGGCCAGTTGAAGGCCAGCCCGGAGCCATTGCTACCGCCGATGAGCACCCTGTGCATCGCCGGCGGGCGCAAGGACAAGGTGCGCCCCGGCGACCTGCTCGGTGCCCTCACCGGCGACGCCGGGCTGCCCGGCAGCGCGGTGGGCAAGATCGCCATCTTCGACTTCCAGGCCTTCGTCGCCATCGAGCGCGGCCTCGCCCACCAGGCCCTCAAGCGCCTGAGCGAAGGCAAGATCAAGGGTCGCTCGTTCAAGGTCCGCCTGCTGTAGCGCGCCGCCGCTTCGCTCGCCGGGCCCGCTCCGGCGCGCGATATCGCCGCCGGGTAACGTCCGGCGCGGCGACGACGTCTGAGCGTCGCAGGCACGAAGCCTGCATCCGCCAGATGCCCGGCTCGACCGAGCTGCCCACGGCGGTGTTTCCTGCTGCTGCGGGCAGCGGACTTCCAGCCGCGCGAAATCGGCCGATTGAATTAGCCGGACAGGCCACATAGGCTGAACCACGGACCATCGGATAGCACTCCGCCCCATGCCGCCCTCTTCGCTGACACACACGCTCCGCCGCCTCTGGGCCCTCGACAAGTTCGCCTACAGCCTGCGGGTGTTCATCGCCCTGGCCGGCGTCCTGCTGCTGTGCTGGTGGCAGGGCCGCATCGAGCTGCTGATCCCGCTGTTCCTCGGGATCATCGCCAGCGCCCTGGCGGAGACCGACGACAACTGGCTCGGCCGCCTGCAAGCGCTGCTGGTGACCCTGTTGTGCTTCAGCGTCGCCGCCTTCGCCGTCGAGTTGCTGTTCCCCTATCCCTGGCTGTTCGTTTCCGGGATGGCGCTGTCGGCGTTCGGCATGATCCTCCTCGGCGCCCTCGGCGAGCGCTATGCGGCGATCGCCTCGGCGACCCTGATCCTCTCGATCTACACCATGATCGGCGTGGACCAGCGCGGCGGCGAGGTCGCCGATGTCTGGCACGAACCGCTGCTGCTGGTGGCCGGGGCGGCCTGGTACGGGCTGCTCTCGGTGCTGTGGAACGCGCTGTTCTCCAACCAGCCGGTGCAGCAGAGTCTTTCCCGCCTGTATTTCGAGCTGGGCGAATACCTGAGGATCAAGTCGAGCCTGTTCGAACCGTTGCGCCAACTCGACGTGGAGGGCCAGCGCCTCGCCCTGGCACGGCAGAACGGCAAGGTGGTGGTGGCGCTGAACCAGGCCAAGGAGACCATTCTCAACCGCCTCGGCCATGGTCGACCGGGCCCCAAGGTGAGCCGCTACCTGAAGCTCTATTTCATCGCCCAGGACGTCCACGAGCGCGCCAGTTCCTCGCACTACCCGTACAACCGGCTGGCCGAGGCGTTCTTCCACAGCGACGTGCTGTTCCGTTGCCAGCGCCTGCTCAACCAGCAGGGCAAGGCCTGCCAGGCCCTGGCGCGGGCTATCCGCCTGCGCCAGCCGTTCGACTACGCCGACCGCGAGCTGGCCCTGGAGGACCTCCAGGCCTCGCTCGAATACCTGCGCCAGCAGAGCAACCCGGCCTGGAAGGGCCTGCTGCGCTCGCTCGGCGCCCTGGCCGCCAACCTCACCACGCTGGACCGCAAGCTGGCCGGGGCGAGCAACCCGGACGCCATCGCCGACGAACAGGACAGCGCCCTGCTCGACCGCTCGCCGCGCAGCCTGAAGGACGCCTTCGAGCGCCTGCGCCAGCAGCTCACCCCGACCTCGCTGCTGTTCCGCCACGGCCTGCGCATGGCCCTGGCGCTGACCGCCGGCTACGGCGTGCTGCACTGGATCCATCCGACCCAGGGCTACTGGATACTGCTCACCACGGTGTTCGTCTGCCAGCCCAACTATGGCGCGACCCGTCTGCGCCTGGTGCAGCGGATCCTCGGTACGGTGGTCGGCCTGGTGGTCGGCTGGGCACTGATCGACCTGTTCCCCAGCCCGCTGGTGCAGTCGCTGTTCGCGGTCGCCGCCGGGGTCGCCTTCTTCGCCACCCGCAGCAGTCGCTATACCCTGGCGACGGCGGCGATCACCCTGCTGGTGCTGTTCTGCTTCAACCAGATCGGCGATGGCTACGGGCTGATCCTGCCCCGCCTGTTCGATACCTTGCTGGGCAGCCTGATCGCCGGCCTCGCGGTGTTCCTGGTGCTGCCCGACTGGCAGGGCCGCCGGCTCAACCGCATGCTCGCCAACACCCTCGCCTGCAACAGCCGCTACCTGCGGCAGATCATGCAGCAGTACGCCACCGGCAAGCGCGACGACCTCGACTACCGCACCGCCCGGCGCAACGCGCACAACGCCGACGCGGCGCTCTCGACCACCCTGTCGAACATGCTCCTGGAGCCCGGCCACTTCAGGAAGGACGCCGAGATCGGCTTCCGCTTCCTGATCCTCTCGCACACCCTGCTCAGCTATCTATCCGGCCTCGGCGCGCACCGCGAAAGCCTGCCCGAGGACGCCAGCGACGGCCTCCTGGAGCGCGCCGCCGAGCGGCTCTCCGCCAGCCTCGAGGAAATCGCCGCGAGCCTGGAACAGAAGCGCCCGGTCGCCATCTACAGCGAAGAGGAGGAAGCGCTGGCCAAGGAACTGGAGCAGATGCCCGAGGACATGGACGACAGCCATCGCCTGGTACAGACCCAACTGGCGCACATCTGCCGCCAGCTCGCCCCGCTGCGCACCCTGGTCGCGCACTTGCTGAAGAAGGAACTGGCCGGCGCGCAGCCGCTGCCAGGCCAGCCCTAGCGCGCGCCGTAGCGCTCCAGCAGGCGCTGGTAGCTGCCGTCGTCGCGCATGCCGCGGATGGCCAGGTCGAAGCCGTCGACGATCTCGTCATGCCGGGGATTCCTCAGGCTCACCAGCAGGTGCAGGCCGTTCTCGCCAAGCGGGATGGGCAGTACCTCCAGCTTGTCGCGCAAATCGGCCAGCTCGCCCTTGAAGGCGACCCCCAGCGCCAGCTCGTCCTCCACCGCCAGGTCGACCCGCCCCGCCTCGAGCATCCGCGCGGCGTTGGCGAAGCTGGTCACGTTGACCTTCTGCAGACGGCTGTCACGATCGAATTCGGGTGCGTAGGCATAGTCGCGCACGACCGCGATGCGGTAGGGACGCAGGTCGCTCAGGCGGGAAAACTCGATACCCCGCCCCTTGCGTTGCAGCAGGCGGATGCGGTTGCTCAGGTAGGCGCGGGAAAACTGCCCGTAGAGGCTGCGGGCGGGCTCATACCAGGCGCTCAGGGCGATGTCGTAGTCGCCGCTGCGCACGCCGTGCAGGGCACGCGACCAGGGTACCTGCTGGAAGCTCGAGTCGAAGCCGGCGCGCTTGAGCGCGGTGGTCACCAGTTCCACCGCCAGGCCGTTGCCAGGCAGGCGCGAATCGACGAAAGGCGGCCAGGAGTCGCCGACCAGGCGCAGGTTGGCGGCAGGCAGCGCGCAAGGGAGGAGCAATGTCAGCAGCAGGAGTGCGCATCGCAGCATGAAGGAGCGTCCCGGGAGTGGATCGCCACAGCATAGCCATCCCGACCACGGGCACGCATGTCCCCGTGTCGCGGCTCGATGATATTTCCATCACAAACCGCGCGCGTTCACCTCTCCTCGTCCTCTCCGGCGGCCTTTTCGTTCCGCGGCGCGGCACCTGCGTACTGGCCGCCGAAGAGTTCGATCGGCATCGGGAAGACGATGGTCGAACTCTTGTCGCCGGCGATCGCGCCGAGGGTCTGCATGTAGCGCAACTGCATGGCGCCACTCTGCCGGCCGAGCATCTGCGCCGCCTGCATGAGCTTCTCCGAGGCTTGCAGCTCGCCCTCGGCATGGATCACCTTGGCCCTGCGCTCACGCTCCGCCTCGGCCTGCCGGGCAATGGCGCGAACCATCGACTCGTTGAGATCGACGTGCTTGATTTCCACATTCGCCACCTTGATGCCCCAGGCGTCGGTCTGCGCATCGAGCACCTGCTGGATATCCAGGTTCAGGCGCTCGCGCTCGGCGAGCATCTCGTCCAGTTCGTGCTTGCCCAGCACCGCGCGCAGGGTGGTCTGGGCCAACTGGCTGGTGGCGGCCAGGTAGTTCTCCACCTGGATGATCGCCTTCTGCGGATCGAGTACGCGGAAGTACACCACCGCGTTGACCTTCACCGAAACGTTGTCGCGGGAAATCACATCCTGCGGCGGCACGTCGAGGACGATGGTGCGCAGGTCGATGCGTACCATCTGCTGGATCGCCGGAATCACCAGCACCAGCCCCGGCCCCTTGACCTTCCAGAATCGCCCGAGCTGGAACACCACGCCGCGCTCGTACTCGCGGAGGATGCGCAGGGCGCTGAACAGCAGCAGCGCGAGGAACGCCAGCAACATCGCCAAACCATAGGAAATACCCATCATCCACCTCCTTCATCGGCCAGCGCGACTTCCAGGAGCAGGCCCTTGCGCGCCAGCACCCAGACCGGCTGGCCCACCGCCAGCGGCCGCGCGGCGAGCACCCGCCAGCGCTCGCCCTGGAGCAGCACCCAGCCTGCGCAGGGTTGTTCGGAATCCACCGCCGCCACCGTCGCCAGGCTGCCGACCAGACCGGCGGTGCCACTTACCACCGCCTGCCGGCGAGTGCGCAGGGCCATGCCCAGCAGACCGACGATCAGCGCGGCGCTGAGCAACGCCAGGGCCACCACCAGGCCCGGCGGAATGCCGTAGCCGGGCACCTCGGTATCGATCAGGATCAGCGCGCCGACCACGAACGAGACGATTCCGCCGATGCCGAGCACGCCGAAGCTGGCGACGAACGCCTCGCCCACCATGAAGGCCAGGCCCAGCGCGATCAGCGCCAGGCCGGCGTAGTTGACCGGCAGCATCTGCAGGGCGTACAGGCCGAGCAGCAGGCAGATGCCGCCGAGCACGCCGGGCAGCGCCATGCCGGGATTGGCCAGTTCGAAGATCAGCCCGTAGATGCCGATCATCATCAGGATCAGCGCCACGCTGGGATCGGTGAGCACCGCCAGCAACCGCGCGCGCCAGTCGGGTGCCTGACGTTCCACCGTGGCACCGGCGGTAGACAGGGTCAGCGCGCGCTCGCCGACGCGCAGGCTGCGGCCGTCGAGTTGGCGCAGCAGGTCGGGCAGGTCGCGGGCCTGCAAGTCGATCACCTTCTGCGCCGCCGCCTCGTGCGCAGCCAGGCTGACCGCCTCGCGCACCGCGCGCTCGGCCCATTCGGCGTTGCGCCCGCGCAATTGCGCGAGGCCACGGATATAGGCGGCGGCGTCGTTGACCTGCTTGCGTGCCATGGGTTCGGCGTCCCGCGCCGGGGGCTTCTCCGCGGGCTTGTCCGGCGTCCCCAGGCGCACCGGGGTGGCGGCGCCGAGGTTGGTGCCCGGCGCCATCGCCGCGATATGGCAGGCATACAGGATGTAGGTACCGGCGCTCGCCGCCCGCGCCCCGCTGGGCGCGACGAAACCGGCGACCGGCACCTGGCTGGCGAGGATCGCCTTGACGATGCGCCGCATCGATGCGTCCAGGCCGCCGGGCGTGTCCAGTTCCAGCACCACCAGTTGCGCGCCGTCCTCGGCGGCACGCTCTATGCCGCGCACCAGGTAATCGGCGCTGGCCGGGCCGATCGCACCATCCACCGAGAGCACCCGAACCGGTCCGGAGGCCGCGAGACAGGCCGGGCCGGCTAAGCACAGCAACAGCGCCAGCGCCAGCCGGCACGGCATCCGCATATCGACCTCCCCGACCGTCCGGCCGGGCCACCCCGGGACGAAGGCGCTCGTCCCGCGCACCGGGCCGGCAAGCGACCGGCCCCGCCGCGCACTTCTCAGTCTAGTCCAGTGGCTCTCGCCTTCCCCGCGCGTGTCCGGATCGGCAAATCTCTCAACATGCCAACTTTCTAGCGACGAAATGATGGCACTCGCCACAGGAATTCATTAATCTTCGCGGCCGCAGCGGGCAGGCCGCCTGGCGCCCGACCCCATCCGGCTTCCGGCGGCCTCCCGCGGCCCTTGTCCTTTCTTCGCCAGACGAAGCCGGTATGCGAAAGACATAACTTGTCACAATCGCCTGCCCATCATGTGCCGGTCATCCCCAGCGCGGACCCGCACCATGACCTCCGATGTCCTACCCGCCGACGCCGTCGCCAGTGCCGCCGGCAACGCGCACAAGCCCCATCTCGAGCAGCGTCCCGGCCGCCTCACCGCCCTCGTATTCTTCGCCGTGCTCGCCACCGGACTGCTGTTCAGCGCCTACAGCCTGATGCAGGACGTCGATGACGTCGGTACCGCGATCACCACCTGGACGCCCTTCCTGCTGCTCGGCGTGGCCCTGCTGATCGCCCTCGGCTTCGAGTTCGTCAACGGCTTCCACGACACCGCCAACGCGGTGGCCACGGTGATCTACACCCACTCGCTGCCGCCGCACTTCGCGGTGGTCTGGTCGGGCTGCTTCAACTTTCTCGGCGTATTGCTCTCCAGCGGCGCGGTGGCCTTCGGCATCATCGCCCTGCTGCCGGTGGAACTGATCCTGCAAGTCGGCTCCTCGGCCGGCTTCGCCATGGTCTTCGCCCTGCTGATCGCCGCCATCCTGTGGAACCTCGGGACCTGGTGGCTGGGCCTGCCGGCATCGTCCTCGCACACCCTGATCGGCTCGATCATCGGCGTCGGCGTGGCCAACGCGCTGATGCACGGGCGCGATGGCACCAGCGGGGTGGACTGGGGCCAGGCGACCAAGGTCGGCTACTCCCTGCTGCTCTCGCCGCTGATCGGCTTCGCCTGCGCCGCCCTGTTGCTCCTGGCGCTGCGCCTGCTGGTGAAGAACCGCGCGCTGTACAAGGCGCCGAAGGGCAAGGCGCCGCCGCCCTGGTGGATCCGCGGCCTGCTGATCCTGACCTGTACCGGGGTGTCCTTCGCCCACGGCTCCAACGACGGACAGAAAGGCATGGGCCTGATCATGCTGATCCTGGTCGGCACCCTGCCGATGGCCTACGCCCTGAACCGCACCATGCCGGCGGACCAGGCGGTGCAGTTCGCCGCCGTCGCCGAGGTCACCCAGCAAGCGCTGGTGAAGAGCGCGCCGCAACCGGCGCCGGCCGATCCGCGCCAGGTACTCTCCGACTACGTGCGCAGCAAGCAGGCGTCGCCTGAGCTGATCCCGGCGCTGGCCGCCCTGACCGGCTCGATCGGCCAGGAAGTGAAAGGCTATGGCGCATTCTCGCGGGTACCGGCACAAGCCATGGGCAACGTGCGCAACGACATGTACCTGACCTCCGAGGCGATCCGCCTGATGGACAAGGACGGCGTCGGCCGCTTCGACGCCGACACCCGCGGCAAGTTGCAGGCGTTCAAGCGGAAGATCGACGACGCCACCAAGTTCATCCCGCTATGGGTGAAGATCGCCGTGGCCATCGCCCTCGGCCTGGGCACCATGGTCGGCTGGAAACGCATCGTGGTGACGGTCGGCGAGAAGATCGGCAAGACCCACCTGACCTACGCCCAGGGCGCCTCGGCGGAAACCGTGGCGATGCTGACCATTGGCGCGGCGGACCTGTATGGCTTGCCGGTATCCACCACCCATGTGCTGTCTTCCGGGGTGGCCGGGACCATGGCGGCGAACGGTTCGGGACTACAGTGGAAGACCATCCGCAACCTGCTGATGGCCTGGGTGCTGACGCTGCCGGCGGCGATCCTGCTCTCGGCCTCGCTCTACTGGCTGCTCACCCGGCTGTTCTGAAACACGGCGGCCGGCACGGGTGCCGGCCGCTTGTCGCGCCGATCAGGGCAGGACTTCGTCTTCCTTGAACTGGTCCTTGATGTAGGTGATCTCGGTCTTGCCGTGGGGCGCCGGCAGGCCGTCCGGGCCGAGGTTGACGAAGACCATCTTGTCGATGGTGAGGATGCTCTTGCGGGTGATCTTGTTGCGCACGTGGCAGGTCATGGTCAGCGAGGTACGACCGAAGTCGGTGGCGGTGATGCCCAGCTCGATGATGTCGCCCTGGCGCGCCGAGCTGACGAAGTTGATCTCGGAAATGTACTTGGTGACCACGCGCTGGTTGCCCAGCTGGATGATCGCGTAGATCGCCGCTTCTTCGTCGATCCAGCGCAGCAGGCTGCCGCCGAACAGGGTGCCGTTGGGGTTGAGATCTTCTGGCTTGACCCACTTGCGGGTGTGGAAATTCATGTGAACTCCTGGTGTGGTGCTCCGCGGCCGCCATCCTGGCCGTCGTGGAGGATGCCCGGCGGTATCGCCGCCGCGGCTCCGCGGGACCCGGCGGATCGGCCCGGTCCCGGGGGCGGCGCGTCCTGCCTGCGCCACCCGATGTTCCTGCGCGTTCAGCCCAGCCCGTTGGCCTCGCGGTACTGCCTGGCCTCTTCCACCAGCCAATCGCGGAAGGCATTGAGCATCGCCGATTCGACCCTGCGCTCGGGAATGATCAGGTAATACGCGTTCTCGCTCAAATAGGCATGTTGCATGGGCACGATAAGCCTTCCGTCGGCCAGCTCGTCCTGGATAAGGAAGGGCGGTATGAGGGCCACGCCCATGCCGTGCATGGCCGCCTGGGCAAGCATGGAGAACAGCTCGTAGCGCGGCCCGCTCATGTCGTGGGCGATGTTCAGTCCCTGGGAGTGGAACCACTGGCGCCAAGCGTAGGGCCGGGTACTCTGCTGCATCAGCGGCAGCCCGGCGACCTGCTCGGCGCTCAACGTTCGACGCCCGCCCAGCAGCTCCGGGCTGCACACTGGCACCGGATTCTCGCGCATCAGGAAGTGCGAGACGGTACCCGACCAGTCGGCGTCGCCGAAGTACAGCGCGGCGTCGAACTCGGTATCGGCGAAGAGGAATGGGCGGGTGCGGTTGGTCAGGTTGACCGTGACCTCCGGGTGCAGCCGCTGGAAGCGCTTGAGCCGCGGCAACAGCCATTGGGTGCCGAAGGTCGGCACCACCGCCAGTTCGATCGCGCCGCCGCCCTGGTGCCCCATCACCGCCAGGGTGTCGCGCTCCACCGCGTCGAGGCGCACCGCCACCCGCCGGCTATAGGACAGCCCGGCCTCGGTGAGCTTGACCCCGCGCCGCGAGCGGCGGAACAGCTCGACACCGAGGAACTCCTCGAGCGTGGCGATCTGCCGGCAGATCGCGCTCTGGGTCAGGGACAACTCCTCCGCCGCCTTGGTGAAGCTCTCGTGGCGCGCGGCGGATTCGAAGCTGACAAGCGCGGCGGTGGAAGGGATCTTGCGTCGCATGGAGGGCTCCGGAGTGCCGGTTTCGCATCTATGACGCCCAGGTCACGATTCCTCGTGCCTCTTCAAGGGCATGAAATACGAGACTCATTTTCTCGGAGTGAGAAAATAGCACAAGTGCGTGCAAATTCCTCGTTTGCCGCCCCATTCGCTAGGCTCTTAGGATGCTTCCATTCCGGCTGGCCCACGCCAGCCTCCGCTACCGCTTGACGAGGATGTACGCATGGCCACCAAAGCTAGCTTCAACTGGGAAGATCCCCTGCTGCTGGACCAGCAGCTCACCGAAGAAGAGCGCATGGTTCGCGACAGCGCCCAGCAGTTCGCCCAGGACAAGCTGGCCCCGCGCGTGCTCGAAGCCTTCCGCCACGAACAGACCGACCCGAAGATCTTCCGCGAGATGGGCGAGACCGGCCTGCTCGGCGCGACCATTCCCGAAGCCTACGGCGGCAGCGGCCTCAACTACGTCTGCTATGGCCTGATCGCTCGCGAAGTCGAGCGCGTCGACTCCGGCTATCGCTCGATGATGAGCGTGCAGTCCTCGCTGGTGATGGTGCCGATCCATGAATTCGGCAACGAAGCCACCCGGCAGAAGTACCTGCCCAAGCTGGCCAGCGGCGAATACATCGGCTGCTTCGGCCTGACCGAGCCGAACCACGGTTCCGACCCGGGCTCGATGGTCACCCGGGCGAAGAAGGTCGACGGTGGCTATCGCCTGAGCGGCAGCAAGATGTGGATCACCAACAGTCCGATCGCCGACGTCTTCGTGGTCTGGGCCAAGGACGACGAAGGGCAGATCCGCGGCTTCGTCCTCGAGAAGGGCTGGGAAGGCCTGAGCGCCCCGGCGATCCATGGCAAGGTCGGCCTGCGTGCCTCGATCACCGGCGAGATCGTGATGGACAACGTGTTCGTTCCGGAAGAGAACGCCTTCCCCGAAGTGCGCGGCCTGCGCGGTCCGTTCACCTGCCTGAACTCGGCGCGCTACGGCATCTCCTGGGGCGCCCTGGGCGCCGCCGAATTCTGCTGGCATACCGCCCGCCAGTACGTCCTCGACCGCCAGCAATTCGGCCGCCCGCTGGCCGCCAACCAACTGATCCAGAAGAAGCTGGCCGACATGCAGACCGAGATCACCCTGGCCCTGCAAGGCTGCCTGCGCCTGGGGCGGATGAAGGACGAAGGCACCGCGGCGGTGGAAATCACCTCGATCATGAAGCGCAACAGCTGCGGCAAGGCCCTCGACATCGCCCGCCTGGCCCGCGACATGCTGGGCGGCAACGGCATCTCCGACGAGTTCGGCATCGCCCGCCACCTGGTCAACCTGGAAGTGGTGAACACCTACGAGGGCACCCACGATGTCCACGCGCTGATCCTCGGCCGCGCGCAGACCGGCATCCAGGCGTTCTTCTGAATCACCGAGCAACACCCCGGCGCGCTTTTTCACGGTAGCGCGCCGGCCGCCGGGGAGACGGGCAAGGAACCCGTCTTCCCGGCCATTTCCGTTTCCAGCCCCCAGCAGCGAGAACCGTCATGCCCGGCGCCCTTTCCCATATCCGCGTACTCGACCTGTCCCGTGTCCTGGCCGGCCCCTGGGCCGGGCAGATCCTCGCCGACCTCGGCGCCGAGGTGATCAAGATCGAGCGCCCCGGCAGCGGCGACGACACCCGCGCCTGGGGCCCGCCGTTCCTCAAGGATGCCGAAGGCAACGACACCAGCGAGGCGGCCTACTACCTGTCGGCCAACCGCAACAAGAAGTCGGTGACGGTGGACTTCACCCAGCCGGAAGGCCAGCGCATCGTTCGCGAACTGGCGGCCAAGGCCGACATCCTGCTGGAGAACTTCAAGGTCGGCGGGCTCAAGGCCTATGGCCTCGACTATGAATCGCTGAAGCAGGTCAACCCGAAGCTGATCTACTGTTCGATCACCGGCTTCGGCCAGTCCGGCCCCTATGCCAAGCGCGCCGGCTATGACTTCATGATCCAGGGCCTGGGCGGCCTGATGAGCCTCACCGGGCGCGCCGACAACGAGGAAGGTGCCGGTCCGGTGAAGGTCGGCGTGGCGCTGACCGATATCCTCACCGGACTGTACTCCTCCACCGCGGTGCTCGCCGCCCTCGCCCACCGCGACGTCAGCGGCATGGGCCAGCACATCGACATGGCTCTGCTCGACGTGCAGGTCGCCTGCCTGGCCAACCAGACCCTCAACTACCTGACCACCGGCGTGCCGCCGCGGCGCCTGGGCAACGCACACCCGAACATCGTGCCGTACCAGGACTTCCCCACCGCCGACGGCGACATGATCCTCACGGTCGGCAACGACAGCCAGTTCCGCAAGTTCGCCGAGCTGGCAGACCATCCGGAATGGGCCGACGACCCACGTTTCGCCACCAACAAGGCGCGGGTGGCCAACCGCGAGGTGCTGATCCCGCTGATCCGCCAGGCCACGGTGCTGCACACCACCGCCGAGTGGATTCTTTCCCTGGAGCGCGCCGGCGTGCCCTGCGGGCCGATCAACGACCTGGCGCAGGTGTTCGCCGACCCGCAGGTGCAGGCCCGCGGCCTGCGCGTGGAGCTACCGCACCCGCTGGCCGGCACGGTGCCGCAGGTGGCCAGCCCGATCCGCCTGTCCGAGACGCCGGTGGAATACCGCAACCCGCCGCCGACCCTCGGCCAGCACACCGACGAGGTCCTCGAGACGCTCCTCGGCCTGGACGCGACCGCGCTGGAAAGGCTGCGCGACGGCAAGGTGATCTGAGGCCCGCGCGCCGCCCCAGCGACGCATCGGCGGACAACGCCCCACCGTACCCCGCGCAACACCGCGACATAGGGCGCATAACCGCAACGCGGTTATCCGCCGG
>NZ_KV811285.1:0-208 GCF_001813025.1 Pseudomonas sp. HMSC066A08 | reverse complement strand
CTGACCTTGATGTACAAGTTGCGCAATATCACGAACATTAAATTTTTTCTGCTCTTCACCCGCGATACATTCCGTGTGAGGCATAATATCAGAAGCATGTAAAAAAGCGGCTTTCTCAAGCCCAATGTCAATAAATGCAGCTTGCATCCCAGGTAATACACGACTTACCCGACCTTTGTAGATGTTTCCGACAAGACCTCGTTTGGCT
>NZ_KV811284.1:0-5009 GCF_001813025.1 Pseudomonas sp. HMSC066A08 | reverse complement strand
AAACGCGAAGGCATTCCCACTTGATCGAAACGATATCTCCTGCCAAAGGGGGACCCACCATGGACGATCTATTGCAACGCGTACGGCGCTGCGAAGCGCTGCAGCAACCCGAATGGGGCGATCCGTCGCGCCTGCGCGACGTGCAGGCGTACCTGCGCGGCAGTCCGGCGCTGATCCGCGCCGGCGACATCCTGGCCCTGCGCGCGACCCTGGCGCGGGTCGCCCGCGGCGAGGCGCTGGTGGTGCAGTGCGGCGACTGCGCCGAGGACATGGACGACCACCATGCCGAGAACGTGGCGCGCAAGGCCGCCGTGCTGGAACTGCTGGCCGGCGCCCTGCGCCTGGCCGGCCGGCGGCCGGTGATCCGCGTCGGGCGTATCGCCGGGCAGTACGCCAAGCCGCGTTCCAAGCCGCACGAGCAGGTCGGCGAGCAGACCCTGCCGGTCTATCGCGGCGACATGGTCAACGGCCGCGAGGCCCATGCCGAGCAGCGCCGGGCCGATCCGCAGCGGATCCTCAAGGGCTATGCGGCGGCGCGCAACATCATGCGCCACCTGGGCTGGGACGCCGCGTCCGGGCAGGAGGCGAATGCCTCGCC
Source organism: Pseudomonas sp. HMSC066A08 (assembly GCF_001813025.1). Lineage (NCBI taxonomy): Bacteria > Pseudomonadati > Pseudomonadota > Gammaproteobacteria > Pseudomonadales > Pseudomonadaceae > Pseudomonas > Pseudomonas sp. HMSC066A08. The sequence continues at coordinate 4,411 of NZ_KV811284.1, read as the reverse complement.
GGTCTGGACCAGCCACGAGATGCTGCTGCTCGACTACGAGCTGTCGATGCTGCGCGAGGACGAGCAGCGCCGGGTCTATCTCGGTTCGACCCACTGGCCGTGGATCGGCGAGCGCACCCGCCAGGTCGACGGCGCCCACGTGGCGCTGCTGGCCGAGGTGCTCAACCCGGTGGCCTGCAAGGTCGGACCGGAGATCGGCCGCGACCAGTTGCTGGCGCTCTGCGAGCGCCTCGACCCGCGCCGCGAGCCGGGGCGCCTGACGCTGATCGCGCGGATGGGCGCGCAGAAGGTCGGCGAGCGCCTGCCGCCGCTGGTGGAGGCGGTGCGCGCGGCCGGGCACCCGGTGATCTGGCTGAGCGACCCGATGCACGGCAACACCATCGTCGCGCCCTGCGGCAACAAGACCCGCCTGGTGCGCAGCATCGCCGAGGAGGTGGCGGCGTTCCGCCAGGCGGTGTCCGGCTCCGGCGGCGTGGCCGCCGGGCTGCACCTGGAGACCACCCCGGACGACGTCACCGAGTGCGTCGCCGATTCCAGCGGCCTGCACCAGGTCAGCCGGCACTACACCAGCCTCTGCGATCCGCGGCTGAACCCCTGGCAGGCGCTCAGCGCGGTGATGGCCTGGTCCGGCGCAGAAGCGATCCCGAGCGCAACCTTCCCCCTGGAGACCGTGGCATGAGCGGCATTCCCGAAATCACCGCCTATCCCTTGCCGACCGCCCAGCAGCTGCCGGCCAACCTGGCGCGCTGGAGCCTGGAGCCGCGGCGCGCGGTGCTGCTGGTGCACGACATGCAGCGCTACTTCCTGCGCCCGCTGCCCGAGAGCCTGCGCGCCGGGCTGGTGGCCAACGCCGCGCGGCTGCGCCGCTGGTGCGTCGAGCAGGGCGTGCAGATCGCCTACACCGCCCAGCCGGGCAGCATGACCGAGGAGCAGCGCGGCCTGCTCAAGGACTTCTGGGGGCCGGGCATGCGCGCCAGTCCGGCCGACCGCGAGGTGGTCGAGGAGTTGGCGCCGGGGCCGGACGACTGGCTGCTGACCAAGTGGCGCTACAGCGCCTTCTTCCACTCCGACCTGCTCCAGCGGATGCGCGCCGCCGGCCGCGACCAACTGGTGCTGTGCGGCGTATACGCCCACGTCGGGGTGCTGATCTCCACGGTCGACGCCTACTCCAACGACATCCAGCCGTTCCTGGTGGCCGACGCCATCGCCGACTTCAGCGAGGCGCACCACCGCATGGCCCTGGAATACGCCGCCAGCCGCTGCGCGATGGTGGTCACCACCGACGAGGTGCTGGAATGAACGCCCTGCCCACATCGCTGTTGCAGCGCCTGCTCGAACGGCCGGCGCCGTTCGCCTTGCTCTACCGCCCGGAAAGCAATGGCCCGGGCCTGCTCGACGTGATCCGCGGCGAGGCGCTCGAGCTGCACGGCCTGGCCGACCTGCCGCTGGACGAACCCGGCCCGGGCCTGCCGCGCCACGACCTGCTGGCGCTGATTCCCTACCGGCAGATCGCCGAGCGCGGCTTCGAGGCGCTCGACGACGGCACGCCGCTGCTGGCGCTGAAGGTCCTGGAGCAGGAGCTGCTGCCGCTGGAACAGGCCCTGGCGCTGCTGCCGAACCAGGCGCTGGAACTGAGCGAGGAAGGTTTCGACCTCGACGACGAGGCCTACGCCGAAGTGGTCGGGCGGGTCATCGCCGACGAGATCGGTCGCGGCGAAGGCGCCAACTTCGTGATCAAGCGGCGCTTCCAGGCGCGCATCGACGGCTATGCCACGGCCAGCGCGCTGAGTTTCTTCCGCCAGTTGCTGCTGCGCGAGAAGGGCGCCTACTGGACCTTCATCGTCCACACCGGCGAACGCACCCTGGTCGGCGCCTCACCCGAGCGACACATCAGCGTGCGCGACGGCCTGGCGGTGATGAACCCGATCAGCGGTACCTACCGCTACCCGCCGGCCGGGCCGAACCTGGCCGAGGTCATGGAATTCCTCGACAACCGCAAGGAAGCCGACGAGCTGTACATGGTGGTGGACGAGGAGCTGAAGATGATGGCGCGGATCTGCGAGGACGGCGGCCGGGTGCTCGGTCCCTACCTCAAGGAGATGGCGCACCTGGCGCACACCGAGTACTTCATCGAGGGCCAGACCAGCCGCGACGTGCGCGAGGTGCTGCGCGAGACGCTGTTCGCCCCGACCGTCACCGGCAGCCCGCTGGAAAGCGCCTGCCGGGTGATCCGCCGCTACGAGCCGCAGGGTCGCGGCTACTACAGCGGGGTGGCGGCGCTGATCGGCGGCGATGGCCAGGGCGGGCGCACGCTGGACTCGGCGATCCTGATCCGCACCGCCGAGATCGAGGGCGACGGCCGCCTGCGCATCGGCGTCGGCTCGACCATCGTGCGTCACTCCGATCCCCTGGGCGAGGCGGCGGAAAGCCGGGCCAAGGCTTCCGGGCTGATCGCCGCGCTGAAGAGCCAGGCGCCGCAGCGCCTGGGCTCGCACCCGCACGTGGTGGCGGCGCTGGCCAGTCGCAACGCGCCGATCGCCGACTTCTGGCTGCGCGGCGCCAGCGAGCGCCAGCAGTTGCAGGCCGACCTGTCCGGACGCGAGGTGCTGATCGTCGACGCCGAGGACACCTTCACCTCGATGATCGCCAAGCAGCTCAAGTCGCTGGGCCTGACGGTGACCGTGCGCGGCTTCCAGGAGCCGTACTCGTTCGACGGCTACGACCTGGTGATCATGGGGCCCGGCCCGGGCAACCCCACCGAGATCGGCCAGCCGAAGATCGGCCACCTGCACCTGGCCATCCGTTCGCTGCTCAGCGAGCGCCGGCCGTTCCTCGCCGTGTGCCTGAGCCACCAGGTACTGAGCCTGTGCCTGGGCCTGGACCTGCAACGCCGGCAGGAGCCCAACCAGGGCGTGCAGAAACAGATCGACCTGTTCGGCGCCGCCGAGCGCGTCGGCTTCTACAACACCTTCGCCGCGCGCGCCCTGCAGGACCGCATCGAGATCCCCGAGGTCGGCCCGATCGAGATCAGCCGCGACCGCGAGACCGGCGAGGTCCACGCCCTGCGCGGGCCGCGCTTCGCCTCCATGCAATTCCACCCCGAATCGGTGCTGACCCGCGAGGGTCCGCGCATCATCGCCGACCTGCTGCGCCACGCGCTGGTCGAGCGGCGGCCCTGAGCCAGGAGAGCCCATGCACAGATATGTCGTGATAGACGCCTTCGCCAGCGAACCGCTGCAAGGCAACCCGGTGGCGGTGTTCTTCGACTGCGACGACCTCAGCGGCGAGCGCATGCAGCGCATGGCGCGGGAGATGAACCTGTCGGAGAGCACCTTCGTGCTCCGCCCGCAACAGGACGGCGACGCGCGCATCCGCATCTTCACCCCGGTCAACGAACTGCCGTTCGCCGGCCACCCGCTGCTGGGCACCGCCATCGCCCTGGGCGCCGAGACCGACAAGGACAGGCTGTTCCTGGAGACCAGGATGGGCACCGTGCCCTTCGCCCTGGAGCGCCAGGACGGCAAGGTGGTGGCCTGCAGCATGCAGCAGCCGATCCCCACCTGGGAGCACTTCAGCCGACCGGCCGAGCTGCTCGCCGCCCTCGGCCTGAAGGGCTCGACCTTTCCCATCGAGGTCTACCGCAACGGCCCGCGCCACGTGTTCGTCGGCCTGGAGAGCGTCGCCGCGCTGTCCGCGCTGCACCCCGACCACCGCGCGCTGTGCGACTTCCCGGACCTGGCGGTGAACTGCTTCGCCGGCGCCGGGCGGCACTGGCGCAGCCGCATGTTCTCGCCGGCCTACGGCGTGGTCGAGGACGCCGCCACCGGCTCCGCCGCCGGGCCGCTGGCGATCCACCTGGCGCGCCACCGGCAGATCCCCTACGGGCAGCAGATCGAGATCCTCCAGGGCGTCGAGATCGGCCGGCCGTCGCGCATGTACGCCCGCGCCGAGGGCGCCGGCGAGCGGGTCTCGGCGGTGGAAGTGTCGGGCAACGGCGCGGCCTTCGCCGAAGGCCGGGCCTACCTGTGAACGGGCAGAACGGAGGAACGCCGTGATGGGCGTCAACGCGAACATTTCCGAGTCCCTCACCGGGACCATCGAAGCCCCTTTCCCGGAGTTCGAGGCGCCGCCGGCGAACCCCATGGAGGTGCTGCGCAACTGGCTGGAACGCGCCCGCCGCTATGGCGTGCGCGAGCCGCGGGCCCTGGCCCTGGCCACGGTCGACGGGCAGGGCCGGCCGTCGACGCGGATCGTGGTGATCGCCGAACTCGGCGAGCGCGGAGTGGTGTTCGCCACCCACGCCGATAGCCAGAAGGGCCGCGAACTGGCGCAGAACCCCTGGGCCTCGGGGGTGCTGTACTGGCGCGAGAGCAGCCAGCAGATCGTCCTCAACGGCCGCGCCGAACGCCTG
>NZ_KV811283.1:18648-44088 GCF_001813025.1 Pseudomonas sp. HMSC066A08 | reverse complement strand
CGCCCCAGTCGCCGAGCATCCATTTCGAGTTCGGGGAGAACGCCTCGGCGGCGTGCGCCGCGTTGCACAGCAGGGTGGCGGACAACAGGCCGCCGGCCACGGGGCGCAGGGCCGGGCGGAGAAGATGGGATTTCACGCGAACGCTTCCTCGTTGCGAATGGTCGACTGGCCGCACGCAGCGACCGTTCTACTCCCTCGATAACCTTGCAAGAAGCATGGATTTATGAAGAGGGCTCATGATCTGAGCCAAGCAGAACAATGGTTAATTTGCGAATGATAAGGTCTTTGCAGGCAAAGCTGAAACGTTTCAGGCTGGAAAACAGTGTTACGGAAACGACAACGAAGCCAGGCGGCGGGCCTTCGAGCGGCTCGCTCGGTCGACGGTCGTGGCGGGACGGGGACAACGCAGGGATTGGCAACAGCCTGAAACCCATGAACGCGCTTCACGTTGTTGCCGGGAGCGGAACAATACCCGTCTCAGAGTTCGTCGCGCAGATAGGACCAGGGGTAGATACCGCGCTCGTGACCATCGTCGAACAGCAACTGCACGCCGTAGCCCTGCAGGCGGATATCGCGCAGGCGCACGCCCTGCTCCGCCGCGTCGATCCGTCCGCGCAGGCGCTGCGCCCGGCATTGCGCACAGGGACAGGCGGCGCGCAAGCGGGCATGGTCGATCCGGCTGACCGTGCCGTCCGACCATTCGAGAATCAGCCAACCGTCCCTGGCGGCGTTGCGCAGGCGCAGCGGCGGCTGGATCATGCCGGCACCCGCAGTTGCGCCAGGGCGATGCGCACCGCCTTGCGCACCTCGGGATCGCCGTCGCCTTCGGCGACCCGCAAGGCCTGGGCCGAGGCCGGGTCCGCCAGTTCGCCGAGGGCCAGGGCGGCCTCCTTGCGCAGGTTGCCGATGGGATGGCCGAGCAATGCTTCCAGCGCCTCCCGCGCCGGCCGGTGGCGCAAGCGCCCGAGTGCGCGGGCGGCGCGCAGGCGGACCTGCCAGTAGTCGTCCGCCAGGGCCTTCAGCAGCGGCTCGCCGGCCTCCTCCCGGCCCAGCTTGCCAAGGGTCGTCGCCGCCTCTTCGCGAACCTGCCATTGGACATCCGCCAACGCCGCGCAGAGCGCCGGCAACACTGCCGCCTCGCGGCTCAGGCCGAGGGCGCCGGTGGCCGCCCGGCGTACCTCCGGGTCGACATCGGCGCTGGCCAGCCTGGCCAGTTCGGCCAGGGCCGGCTGGTGGCGGAGCCAGCCGAGCACCGCCACCGCCTCGCGGCGCACCGCCGCCTGCGGATCGCCGAGGGCGGCCAGGGCCGGCGCGGCGCTCTCCTCCAGGCGCAGTTCGCGCAACGCACGCAATACGCTGGCGCGGACGAAGGCATCGGCATGCTCGAGCCACGGCAGCAGGCGCCGCCCGGCGGCCGGTTCCTTGAGTTCGCCAAGGCTCTGCGCGGCGGCATCGGCCACCGCCGGCACCGGATCGGCCAGGGCCACGCAGAGCGCATCGACCACCGCGTCTTCCTCCCAGGCCTCCAGCAGGCGCGCTGCCTCGCCGCGCACGCCGGGGTCGGGATCGTCGCGCAGGGCCGCAACCAGCAATGGCAGCGCCTCCGGCAGCTCCAGGTCGGCCAGTTCGATCAGCGCCAGGCGGCGTACGCCGGGATCGGCGTCCTCCAGGCGCGGCGACAGTGCGAGGATTTCGGGCAGTGTGGCGTTTTCACAGGTCATATGGCGATCCGCAGTCGGTCCGGGGTAATGCCCGGCGGCAAGCCGAGCGGGGTCAGGCGCGGCAACTGGCGGCCGTCGTCGTGGTCGAGCAGTTCCAGGCAGTGGCGTTTCAGGCGCACGAAGTCGGCGCTGGTCACCAGCCGGGTGTCGCGAGGGCGCGGGAAGTCCAGCGCCAGGTCGGCGATGATCCGTCCCGGACGGGGGCTCATCACCAGCACCCTGTCCGCCAGGTACAGGGCCTCGTCGATGTCGTGGGTGACGAACAGCACCGTGGTGCGGACCCGCGCCCATACGTCCAGCAGCAAGGTCTGCATCTTCAGCCGGGTCTGCGCGTCGAGGGCGCCGAAGGGCTCGTCCATCAGCAGCAGGCGCGGCCGGTTGACCAGCACCCGGGCGATCTCCACGCGCTGCTGCATACCCCCGGACAGCTGGCCGGGCCAGCGCCCGGCGAAGTCCGCCAATCCCACCAGTCCGAGCATCTCCATGGCGCGCCGGTTGCGCTCGGCGCGGGCCAGGCCCTGCATCTTCAGGCCGAAGGCGACGTTGTCGCGGACCCGCCGCCAGGGGAACAGGGTGTGCTGCTGGAATACCATGCCACGCTGCGGCGAAGGTCCCTCCACGCTCCGGCCGTCGACCCTCACGCTGCCGGCGCTTGGCCGCAGGTGGCCGGCCAGGGCGCCGAGCAGGGTCGACTTGCCGCATCCAGAAGGCCCGAGCAGGCAGACGAACTCGCCCGGCCGCGCCTCCAGGCTCAGATCGCGGACCGCCTCGAAGACTTCGCTCCCCCGCCCCAGGCGGATGCTCAGGTCGCGGACCTGGATGCGCCCCAGGCTGTTGCCGGCCGTCGTCATCGGACCTTGCCTCCCGCCGCGTACCAGGGCGTCAGCGACGCGCCGACGCGCTTCACCAACACACTGCTGCCCATGCCGAAGAGGCCGATGAGCAGCATGCCGACCACCACCTCGTCGTAGTTCTGGATGTTGTAGGAAGCCCAGGTGTAGTAACCCAGTCCCCATTGCCCGGAGATCATCTCGGCGGTCACCAGGCAGAACCAGGAGGTGCCCATGCCGATCGCCAGGCCGGTGAAGATGCCCGGTCCGGCGCCGGGCAGCAGCACCTCGCGCAGCAGCGCCCGGCGCCCCGCCCCCAGGCTGCGCGCCGAAGCCAGCAGGCGCGGATCGAGCGCCTCCACGCCATGCACGGTATTGAGCAGGATCGGGAACAGCGCGCCGGTGAAGGTAATGAAGATCATCGAGGCCTCCGACGAAGGGAACATCAGGATCGCCAGGGGAATCCAGGCCACCGCCGGGATCGGCCGCAGCACTTCCAGCGGCGGCAGCAGCAAGGCCTCGATCCAGGCCGAGCGGCCGATCGCCAGGCCGAGGGCGATGCCCAGCGCGGCGGCCAGCAGGTAACCGGCGAAGACCCGCGCCAGGCTGGCGCCGAGGTGCGCCAGGAGCACGCTGGACTGGGCCAGGTTGCAGGCCGCCAGCAACACCGCGCCGGGCGTCGGCACGTTGGCGAAGGTCACCAGGCCCAGATCCAGTTGCAGACCGGCGGCGAGCTGCCAGAACGCCAGGCAGGCCGCCAGCGAAGCGGCGCGGGTGGCGCAGCGCCAGGGTCGGGAGATCGGAAGCGAACTCATGGGCGGACTCCGAAGACGCCCGCCTCAGCGGAGCGCCAGCGCCTGCTGGCTGGCGGCGGCAAAGTCGCGTACCTCGCCGCCATGGCGGCGGGCATAGTCCTGGGCCTGCTCGCGGAGCAGGAAGGCGTTGAGGCGACCCTCGCCGTCGCGGACGAACCACGCCTGGTTGGCCAGCAGCTTGATCCCGCTGTCGCGATCCTGGGCGTAGATCGCACGAATCGCCTTGCCCTGCGCCTTCAGCTCGGCAAGATCGGCCAGGGCCGACTCCGGCGAAGCGTAATGGCGCACCCTGGCCTCGCCCTTCACCCAGATCTGCGCTACCCGTTCGAACGCCTCGATCGGCCGGCCGCTGCGCGCGTCGCTGGCGCGCAGCGGCGACGGTGCGTAGTCGGCCAGCACCGCCTGGTAGTCCAGCCCGGCCTGACGGTAGGCATCGCGGATGTAGCGGTCGTCGACGAAACGCTCGACGTCCAGCCCACGGTCGGCCTTCTTCAGCAGCTTCAGGGTGTCGATGGAGGTCGCCAGCGCCTGGCGGTATTCGGGTTTCCAGGTCTGGTCGCGGGTCTGCAGGCCGAGCGGACCGTGGAACAGGTAATTGACCTCGGCCTCGATGCCGGTGACCTTCTCGATCAGCTCGCTGTATTTCTCAGGTTCGGCGGCCAACAGTCGATTGGCCTCGATGCTCGCCCGCAGGTAGGCCACCACCACCTCCGGATAGCGCTCGGCGTAGGCGGCGTCCACCAGCGCGCCATGGAAGGTCGGCGCGTTGGCCTGGGAACCGTCGTAGATCTTGCGGGCGAAGCCGCGATTGGGGAACAGCTCGGCGAAGGGTACGAAGTCGGCATGGGCGGCGATCTTGTTCGCCTGCAAGGCCGAACCGGCGATTTCCGGCGGCTGGGCGATGATGGTCACGTCGCGCTGCGGGTCCCAGCCTTGCGCCGCCACCGCGCGCAGCAGCATGCCATGGGCGGTGGAGGCGAACGGTACGGAGATGGTCTGGCCTTTCAGTTCGGCCAGCGACTGCACCGGCGAGCCGCTCGGTACCACGATGCCGTTGCCGCTGCCACGGGGGCTGCCGGACAGCACGCTGATGAACAGGCTGCGCTTGCCGGCGGCGGCGAAGGCCACGCCGTTGAAGGTGCCGGGGAAGTCGGCCATGGCGCCGAAGTCGAGCTTGCCGGCGACCATCTCGTTGGTCAGCGGTGCGCCACTGGTGAAGTTCTTCCACTCCACCCGGTAGTCCGCATCCTTGTAGCGGCCGTCGCGCGGCAGGTATTTCTCCAGCAGGCCCAGCTCGCGGATCAGCAGCCCGCCGGCGGCGCAGTTGATGGTGGTGTCCTGAGTGCCGATGGCCACGCGGATGGTTTCCGCCTGGGCACCCAGGGAAGTCAGGGCCAGCGCCAGGCTGGCCAGGATTGCACGCAGTCGCATGGGGATTCCCCTCGAATCATGGTCATGGGAATCGTCTCCGCCACCCGGACGGTGGTGGGAAACGAGGGGTGTTTCAGGGTGGCGTCCGGGAGTGGGCCGGATGGCGGGTTCTGCCTCGCTTGCCGGGAGCGGGCGTCAGCGCAGCAGGTAGGGAATCTCCACCTTCACCGCGCCGGTCGGGCAGTCCTTTTCGCAAGGCATGCAGTACCAGCACTCGTCGTAGGCCATGTAGGCCTTGCGGGTCGTCGGATCGATGGCCAGCAGGTCCATCGGGCAGACCTCGACGCAGACGGTGCAGCCCTTGTCGGCGATGCAGCGGTCTTCGTCGATGGTCACCGGGGCGCTGCTGCGGAAGAAGATGTCCTGGGGTCGGTAGGCCATGGCACGCGGTCCTCGTGGTTCGATCTGGCCCGCTTTCGTGGCGGCGGGCTCGGTGTCTAGCGGTACTACGCCGGGGCGTGGGCCCTAGGCGGCGTCGTTCCTCAGCCGCAGGCGCTGGTAGGCCTGCTGTTCGCCCTCGTCGATGGCGAACAGGTAGGGTTCGACCGGTTTCCTGAAGCTGGCCATGCGCCCCTGTTCGTCCTTCTTCAGGTGCGCGTGGCAGAACCAGGTCTCGTCGTCGCGCCGCGGATAGTCCACCCGGTGGTGGTACAGGCCCCAGCGGCTCTCGGTGCGGAACAGCGAGGCACGCGCGGCCATCTCCGCGCAATCGCGGATAACGCTGACTTCCAGGGCGCGCATCAGCTCGTGGGGGTTGTCCGCCTTGATCCGTTCCAGGTCCTCGGCGATGGCCTGGATGCGTTGCAGGCCCAACTCCATCTTGCGGGTCACCTTGGGCGGTTGCAGGTAGTCGTTGACCAGCCGGCGCAACTTGTACTCCACCTGCGCCGCCGGCAGGCCATGCTCGCGCAGCAGCGGCGCCTCGATCCGCGCACGCTCGCGCTCGACCTGGGCGCGGTCGACCGCGCTGAAGGCGCGCCCGGCGACGTACTCGGCGGCGTTGCGCCCGGCGAACCAGCCATAGGTGAAGGCGCCGAGCATGTAGTTGTGCGGCACCGCGGCCATGTCACCGGCGGCGTAGAGGCCCTTCACGCTGGTCTCGGCCTTCTCGTTGACCCACACGCCGGAGGCCGAGTGGCCGGAGCAGAAGCCGATCTCGGAGATGTGCATCTCGACCATCTGCTGGCGGTAGTCGGTGCCGCGCCCGGCGTGGAACTGCCCGCGGCTGGGGCGTTCGTTGCCATGGAGGATGTCCTCGATGGTCTGGATGGTTTCCTCCGCCAGGTGGTCGAGCTTGAGGAACACCGGGCCATTGCCGCCTTCGAGTTCCTGGTGGAACTCCCACATCATCTGCCCGCTCCAGTAGTCGCATTCGATGAAGCGCTCCCCCCTGGCGTTGGCGGTATAGCCGCCCAGCGGGCCGGTGACGTAGGCACAGGCCGGGCCGTTGTAGTCCTTGATCAGCGGGTTGATCTGGAAGCATTCCAGGTTGGCCAGCTCGGCGCCGGCATGATAGGCCATGGCGTAGCCGTCGCCGGCATTGGTCGGGTTCTCGTAGGTGCCCATCAGGTAGCCGGAGGACGGCAGGCCCAGGCGGCCCGCCGCGCCACAGCAGAGGATCACCGCCTTGGCGCGGATCACATGGAAGTCGCCGCTGCGGCAGTCGAAACCGAGTACGCCGTTCACCGCGCCTTCGGCATCGGTGAGCAGGCGGGTGCAGACCAGGCGGTTGGCGATGGGGATCCGCGCACGCTTGAGCTGGCGGTAGAGCACCTTCTTGATGTCGTGCCCTTCCGGCATCGGCAGCATGTAGGCGCCCATGTGGTGGACCTTCTTCACCGCATAGTCGCCGGTCTCGTCCTTTTCGAACCTGACGCCCCAGCGATCCAGCTGCCGCAGGGTCTCGAAGCTGTGGCTGGCATAGGCGTATACCGCCGCCTGGTTGACGATGCCGTCGTTGGCCACGGTGATTTCCCGGGTGTACTGCTCCGCCGTGGCGTGGCCGGGGACGATGGCGTTGTTCAGCCCGTCCATGCCCATGCTGATGGCGCCGCTGCGCTTGACGTTGGCCTTGTCCACCAGCAGCACGCGCAGTTCGCGGTCGTGTTCCTTGGCCTTGATCGCCGCCATCGGCCCGGCGGTGCCGCCGCCGATCACCACGATGTCGTATTCCTGCTCCAGGGTGTTCATGCCCGCTCTCCCTTCTGCCGATCGATGCGCAGGCGATACTGGAAAGCGTCGCCGCGGTAGTAGAGGTATTCGAAGTCCAGCGGCGCGCCGTCGGCGGCATGGGTCAGGCGCTCGATGCGCATGATCGGCGCGCCCTCCTCGACCGCCAGGGCGCGGGTCAGGTCGGCATCGGCGAGCACCGCGTCGATGGCCAGGTCGGCATGGCCGAGGGGAATGCCACAATCGTTCTCGAGGATCAGGAAGATGTCGCGGGTCACCAGGTCGGCCTTCTCCAGGCGCTCGCCGAGCGACTGCGGCAGGTAGGTGACTTCCAGCGAAACCGGCTCGCGGTTGACCAGCCGCACCCGCTTGATCTCGCACACAGGGCTGCCCTCCTCCACCCGCAGGCGCTCGGCCACCCGCGCGCCGGCCGGTACGTAGCGCAGGCCGTGCAGGCGGTTGATGACCTCGTAGCCCATCTGCGTCATGGACTCGCCCAGGCCTTGCAGGGTGCTGACGTTCTGGAAGGCCTTCGGCCGGGCGACGAAGGTGCCCTTGCCGTGGATCTTGAAGATCAGCCCTTCCTTCTGCAGGTCGCCGAGCGCCTGGCGCACGGTGATGCGGCTGACGTCGAAGGCCTTGCCCAGCTCGTTCTCCGAGGGCATGCGGCTGAGCGGCGGGTAGACGCCGTCGAGGATGCGTCCGCGCAGCAGCTCCTTGAGCTGGCTGTACAGCGGCACGGGGGAAAGCGGGAGCAGTTTGCCCATGGTCGGATTCGCTTGCAGGAGTGGTTCGAACACTTGTTATAACAAGTTATGCCGTGATGGTAAACGCCATGAACGATCAAGCGGAAATACCGAAAACGCATATGGATATGGCGCCGCCCGTGCGTGGCTCTCGCCGGCCAAAGGACCGGCCCGCACCGCGGACCGGCCCGCCCCCCTCAGCGCAGCGGCCGCCAGAGGGTGAAGGCTACCGGCGGCGTCCAGCCGGCGTTGGAGGTGTGCGCCTGCAGGCAGAGATAGCGCAGCCCCTCGTAGGTCACCCCATCGTCGACCCGGTAGGCCTGGTTTTCCCGCCATTGCGGGAATTGCGGATCCACCGCCCCGCCGCTGGTGCTGACCTCCAGGCCTTCGCTGGGCAGCGACTGGTTGCCCTGGGTATCGGTGGCGGTGACGAAATAGCTGTAGCGGGTGTCCGCCGTCAGGCCGCTGTCGGTGGACCCCAGCGCGGCGCTCTGGCCAACCATGGCGCCGTCGCGATAGAGGCTGTAGTAATCGATCGGACGCTGCCCGCTGGAAGCGTTCCAGGCCAGCACCAGGCTGGTTTCGCCGCGCTCCAGCAAACGCAGGCCCTGCGGCGCCGCCGGGCGCTGGTCGCCGCCCTCGCCGCCATGGATCAGGCTGGCGTAGCGCTTGCGGAACTCCCAGTTGTAGCGCTCGCCGCGCTTGTTCAGGCCGTCGTCCCAGTTCACCGACCAGGTCATCAGGCCCTTGATCGCATGACCGGCGGCTTCCAGGCGGCGAAACGCGTTGCTCACCGCGGCGGGATCGATCACGTAGCCGGTAGCCGCCGCATCGACGTTGCTCGGCAGGCCGATGGCCAGGCGCTGCGCCGGGATCCGCACGAAGTCGCGGCTGCCGGTGGCCAGGCTCTCGGTGAGGTAATAGAGGAAATCCTCTTTCATCGCATCGTTGTTCTGCGCGATCCAGGCGCCCTTGCCGCCGTTCGCCTCCTGGACCCACAGGCCGTCGCCGCCCTGGTTGTAGTACTGCGGCGCGACGAAATCGTAGACGCCTTCCAGGGCCTGCAGATAAGGCACGTACTTGCCGTTCTTGTGCAGGTAGGGGAACTCCGGGGCCATGCTGACGATGAAGTGCTTGCCCTGCCCGGCGTAGTGTTCGCGCACCAGCTTGAGGGCCGCCGGCAGCACCCGCTGGTTGTCGGCCAGGTCGATGGCGCTCTGTTCGAGGTCGATGTCCAGGCCGTCGAAACCGTAGGTTTCCACCAGGCGGACGATCTCGGCGGCCAGTGCCTGCTCCTGCCCGGCATGCAGCTCGATGTGCGCGTCGGCGCCCCCCAGCGAGATCAGCACCGCGCGGCCCTGGGCGTTGAGCACGCCGACTTGGCGGCGGAACTCCGCGTCGGACAGGTTGTAGGGTTGGAAGGTCGGGATGCCGCGCCCTTTCATGAAGGCCACGGCGACCACGTTGTACTCGCTCGGCACGTCTTCCAGCGCAATGTTGGCGAACGAGCCCTGCTGGTAGCCGTCGGCGGCACCGGCCGGCCAGTTGTGCCAGAAGCCCATGAGAATCTTCTTGCCGGCGATGCTCGGCATGGCCGCCGCGGCATCTTCGCGGGCCTGGTGCAACTGGGAAAAGTCGATCCTGATCATTTACCGCTCCTCGGATGAAGGTAGGAAACGCATCCGGAGGGGCTGCTCGACGAACCGCCACCGTGGCCGCCGCGAACGCTTAGGAAAAACAGGCGCGAGCGTCTACCACGGGGCATTCCGCGTTTGTCGCGATCAGGGCGGGGGCATGGTTGCAGAGACGGCGGAAGGCTTCACCTACCACAATTGGCAGAGCCGCGGCGGCGATGCTCCGCGTCGGGCTCAACCGGCCTCGCTGAGTTCGGCGACCACCGCTCCGGGTAGGTCTTTCAACAGTTCCGGGGACAGCAGCAGCTTGGTCTCGCGGACCCCGGCGCCCATCACCACCAGCGGCCGTTCGAGGACCGCCGCGTCGACCAGCAGCGGCATGCCTTCGGGCAAGCCGAACGCGGTGATGCCGCCGAACTGCATGCCGGTCAGCTCAGTGGCGACCTCGCGGGCGGCGAAGGACAGCCGGCGGGCACCGAGCAGCGCCTTGACCGCACCGTTCACGTCGAGCCGCCGCGAGCCCAGGTTGACCACCGCGGCATAGCCTTCGGCGCCATCACGCTTGTAGCGCAGCACCAGGGTGTTGGCGCAGTCCTCCAGGCCAAAGCCGTAGCGTGCGCTGAACGCCGCGGTGTCGGAATGCTCGTCGGCGACGCGGAACACCACCAGCTCGGCGGCTGGCAGGCCGCGCGCGACCTGCTCCGGCAGATGGCGGTGGTAGTCGGCCGGGGCGACGGCGTCGAGCCGGTGGCGTTGGGTGTATTCGCGCAGAACCATGGGCAACCTCGGATGAAAACGGATGGCACCGCCCCCTGCCGCCAGGCGGGCTGCAGGGGGCGCGGTTCAGGTTGCCAGGTTCGCCGGCACGCCGCCAGGTACATCGGGCGCCAGGCGGCGCCGCAGGATCGCGCAGACCTCCTCCGCCGCCGTCACCACCAGGCCATGGCCGCCGGCCAGAGTCTCCAGCTCGTAGCGGCTGGCGTGCCGCCGCCAACCGTCGATGGCCGCCCTGGAGACGCCCGGGTCCTGCTCGCCGAGGATCGCAGTGATCGGTATGGCCAACGGCTCGCGCGGCCGATAGCGATAGTCGGCGGCCAGGCGCGAATCGGCGCGCAGGGTGGCCAGGCTGATCTCGCGCAGCTCCGGGTCGTCGAGCACTTCCGGCGGCAGAACGTCGTACTCGCGCAGGGTTCGCAGCAACTCGGCGTCGCCCATCGCATGGAAGCGTGGGTATTCCAGGTCCGGCCCCGGAGCGCGGCTGCTGATCACGAACAACTGCCTGGCGCGCAGGCCGTGCAGGCTTTCCAGGCGTGCCGCCAGCTCGTAGGCGAGCATGCCGCCGAGGCTGGCGCCGACCAGGGCGAACGGTCGGTCGAGCAATGGCAGGAGCGCGTCGTCGATGGCACAGAGCATGGCCTCTACATCGGTGACGAACGGCTCGTCCTGGCGTTCCTGGCGCCCCGGATACTGGATCGCCAGCAGTTCCACGTCCGCCGGCAGGCGCGCGTCCCAACCACGGAAAGTGCCGGCGTTGCCGCCCGCGGGCGGCAGCGCGATCAGGCGCAGGCGCGGCTGCGCGCTCCCGCTGCGCTGCAACCACAGCGCCCGGGCGCGCTCGGTGGCGGGCGGCAACGGCGGCGCGTCGGCGGCATGGCAGCGGCGCACCACTTCGCGGGCATCCGGATCGCCCTGCAACAGCCCCAGGCTCAGTTGCCTGCCGGTCAGCCGGCGCAGTTCGGCGATCGCCTGCACGCCCAGCAGCGAATGCCCGCCGGCGCTGGCGAAGCCCTGGTCGGCCGCCAGCGGCCGGCCGAGCACCCGGGACAACACCTTGAGCACCCGCCGCAGCTCCACGCTGTCCTCGGCCTGGGCCGCCGCGGACGGCCGCACCGGGTCTCCGAGCAGCGCCAGCAACGCCTCGCGGTAGGCGCCGGCCAGTGCCTCGGCGCGCTCGGCGGGGAAACGTCCGGCGGCGTACTGGAAGCCCACCTCGAGGCGTTCGCCGGCCACCTCGAAGTCCACCGCCAGCGGCACGTCGACGTCCACCACCACCTGGTCGAGGATGCCGCCACGCCGCAATTCCGCCGCCGGCGCGGCGTCGTCCTGGTGGAAATCGACGAAGTTGAACAGGCTGTCCAGGCGCAACTCGCGGTTGCGCCTGCGGATCGCCGCCAGCGGATGGCGCCGATGTTCCAGGCTCGCGCGCTCGTAGTCGAATGCGCGACGAGCGCTGTCGAGCAGATCGACGGAAGCCGACAGACGGCACGGCAGGGTATTCAGGAACAGGCCGAGCAGGCGGTCCGCTCCCGGCTCCTCGGGGCGCCCGTGGCTGACGAAGCCGGTGACCACTTCATCGGCATCGCTGAAGCGGCACAACGCCCGGCCATGCGCCGCCAGCAACAACGAACGCAAGGGCAAGCCGCTGCGTTCGGCCAGGGCGCGCAAGCGCGGCAGGCTGTCGGCCGGCACGTCCACGCGGATCGCCGCCATCCGCCGGGGCCCCACCTCCGCCAGGCCGGGCAACGGCCGGTAACGGGCGCCGGCCAGGTAGTCGAGCCAGAACAGCGCCGAGCCGGCGTTGGCCTCGGCCTCACGCTCCAGCGCCACGTAGTCGCGCAAGCCTACCGCGGGCGCTTCCGCTTCCCGCGCGACGACACCGGCGAGAAGGTCGGCGTAGACCGCCAGCAGCTCGTCCACCAGGCTTTGCAGGCTCCAGCCGTCCAGCACGCTATGGTGTTCGGCGACGCCCAGGGCAAAGCGCCGCTCGTCCAGCGCCAGCGCGGCGAGGCGCACCAGCGGTGGGCGGCTCCAGTCGAACGGGGTGGCCTGCTCTTCCTCGATCCAGGCACGCAGGCGCAGGCGTCGTGTTTCCCCATCGAGGCCGCACAGGTCGTGCACCGGCACCTCGGCGGCGACCGCAGCGGCCGGGTGGACCCATTGCAGGGGAACCTGGCCGCCGTGCAGGTCGAAGCCGGTACGCAGGATCGCGTGGCGGCCGATCAGGATCGCCCAGGCGCGCGCCAGCAACTCGCCGTCCAGGCGTCCATGCACCTCGTGCAGGACGACGTTGTGCAACAGCCGTGGATCGCCGCTGGCCTCGCTTTGCAGGAGCATGCCCTGTTGCAGGCTGGTCATCGGGTAGGCGTCGTCGAGCCCCTCCGGCAGGCGCTTGCGTTCCGCCGCCGACAACAGGGCGAACGGCTCCAGCGTCTGCGGCACCGAGGTCCCGGCCGCATCCGCCGGACTCGCCGGAGCGGCCAGCAGGCGCGCCAGTTCGCGGATGCTCTGGTGGTTGAACACGTCGCGCAGGGTAAAGGCAAGCCCCGCCTCGCGCGCCATGACCTGCATCTGGATCAGGCGGATGGAGTCGCCGCCGACCTGGAAGAAATTGTCGCTGACGCCGATCGCCGGGCGTTTCAGCACGCTCTTCCAGATCTCCAGCAGGGCCGCCTCGGTGGCATTGGCCGGCGCTTCCAGGGTCTGCGCGGCCGCCTCGGCGGCCAGCGCCGCCAACAGCGCGCGACGGTCGAGCTTGCCTTCGGCGGTCAGCGGCAGGCGTTCGACCCGGGCGATCCGGCTCGGCAGCATGTAGGCCGGCAGGCGCGCCTCGAGGAAGCCACGCAGGGCCCGCTCGCTCAGCTCGCCGCCGAGGGCCGTGGCGGGGCGCGGCGCGACCGCGCGCCAGTCGATGCGCTCGGCCAGCGACTCGGCATAGCCCGGGCGCACCGCGTAGCAGTTGTAACGGTCGGTACCCTCCAGCAGCGCGTCCTGGCGGATGCTCACCTCGAAGCCATGGCGGCGCAGCAGGTCGCTCAAGGCATCGGCGCGGCCGGCGGTGGCACCGTCGCGCTTGTCATGGACCTCCAGGACGATCTGCCGGACCTTGGCCAGCGCCACATCGTCGAGACCGAGCAGCACATCCATCTCCGCGCGCTGCACGTCGATCTTCAGCAGGTCGATACGCTCCAGGCCCAGTTCGCCGATCACCTGGTCGAGGCGGCGCAGGCGGCAGCGGTGGGCTTCGGCGCGCAGGCGGTCGTCGAGGATTTCGTCGATGTTGTCCAGCAGCAGGTTGGCCCCGCCCTCCTCGCCCTGGTTGCTCAGGTAGCGTCGGATGACGTCGCGTTCGCCGCTGGCGTCGGCGTATTCGGCGATCCCGGAGAAGGTCGAGTAGCCCGGATAGTAGGTGAAGGTTTCCTCGCGCTCGACGTCGGACAGGCCGATGCCGAATACCTCGACCTGCGGTGCGTAGCGTCCGAGGTTGGCCTCCAGGCGCCGGCGGATCGGTGCCAGCGGCTCGAAGGCGACCACTCGTGCGCGCGGCGCGCGGCTGGCGACGTACAACGAGAACAGGCCGATGTTGGCACCGACGTCGAGGACCACCGCGTCCGGCGGCAGGACGATGCCGTCGCGGCTGTAGACCTCGTCGACGAAGATTTCCTGGTAGACGTACTCGGTTTCGTTGAGGTTCAGTCCGGCGACCCGGTGCCCGCTGGGCAGGTCGACTTCCAGCCAGGACTCGTCCGCGGTCTCCCCGGCTGCGGTGACGAAGGCGACGATCCGGCGATCCGCGCCCGGCTCGGCCGCATCGGCCTCGTCGGTGAGTACCGCCGCCTCGCCCACCGCCGGGTGTTCCAGCAACGCGCTGCGGATCTCGCCCAGTTCGATACGGTAGCCGTTGATCTTCACCTGTTCGTCGATCCGCCCGAGGAACTCCAGGCAACCGTCGGCGCGCCAGCGCACCAGGTCGCCGCTGCGGTACAGGCGGCCGCTGCCCGGCCAGCCCTCCTCGAGGAAGCGCCCGGCCGCCTCGCCGGCATCGCCGGCATAGCCGCGCGCCACCCCGGCGCCGCCGATCCACAATTCGCCGCTGGCGCCACGGGTCTTGCGACGCCCGAGACCATCGACCACATGCAGGTCGACGTTGGCCAGGGCGCGGCCGATGGTCGGCCGCGCATGCTCGGCGACCCGCGCCAGGCTGGCGTTCACCGTGGCTTCGGTAGGACCGTAGAGATTGAAAACCTGGCAACGGCGCCAGCCGGCGGCGACCTCCCAGGACGCTTCGTCGAAGCGCTCGCCCCCTACCAGGATGCGCCCGGGCAGCGCCGGGTGGGCATCGTCGAGGCCGGCCTGGAGCAACAGGCGGAACAGCGACGGGGTACAGTCGAGCACGTCGATGCGCCGTTCTTCGAGGAACCCCAGCATCCGCTGCGGATCGCTGCGCACCTCTTGCGGCACCGGGACCAGGCAATGGCCGGAGAGCAACTGGAGAATCTGTTTGATCGAGGAGTCGAAGGAGAACGGCGCGTTGACCGTCACCCGCAGGCCCTCGCCCACCACATCGGCGTATACCGTGCGCGCCAGGGCCTGGGACAGGTTGAGTGCGCTGGCGTGCTCGACCACCACGCCCTTGGGCTGGCCGCTGGTGCCCGAGGTGAAGATCATGTAGGCCGCATCGCGCCCGCCCGGCGCCGGCAGGCTCGCGCCGCTGCCGGCAAGCGGCAGCGTCGACAGGTCCAGGCAGGCCCCGGCGAATGCCTCGCGGGCGCGCCCGGCGCACTCGGCATCGGCAAGGGCGAAGACGATTCCGCCCGCTTCGCGCATCCGCTCCACCCGCGCCGCCGGAAACTCCGGATTGACCGGGGTGTACACCGCCGCCGCGCGCATCACCCCGAGCAGGCCGACGATCGCCTCGCGGTTGCGCCCGGTCATCACCGCCACCGCCTGGCCGGGCCGCACGCCGGCAGCCAGCAGCGCTTCGGCGACCGCCTCGCTGCGCGCACGCAGCGCGGCGAAATCCAGGCTGCCGTGGGTATCCAGCAACGCCGGCGCCTGCGGCTGCAAGGAGACCCGCAGGTCGAACGCGGCCACCAGGGAATCCACCGGCGCAGGCTCCACGCGCTCGCCCTGCCAGGCCTGGTAGCGCTCGCGCTCGGCCGTACCGATCAACGGCAGCCCGGCCAGGGGGCGCTGCCTGTCGGCGGCGATGCTTTCCAGGCACTCGACCCAGGCGTCGAGCAGGCGCCCGGCCAGCGCTCCGTCATTGTCGCGGCGGACCCTCAGGCTGGCCAGCCGGCCTTCGCCGTGGGGCAGCACCTGTAACTCGAGGAACCCGCCCAGCGGCGGCTGCCGGCAGTCCAGCTCGGCCACCCCGGCACCGTCCAGCTCTCCCGCCAGCCAGGCGAAGCCCAACTCGGCGAGCGGCCAGGCGGGGGCAAAGGGATCGCGCAGGGCCGCTGCCTCCTCCTGGGCGAGGATCGCCGCCTGAAGGGCGTCGAGCCGCTCGCCGACGCTACCCGCGCGGACATTCTCCAGGCACAGCGGCGCAACCCCGGCGAACGGTCCGGCCAGCTCGGCGAACTCGTTGAACAGGCGCCCCGAGACCAGTCGCGCCATTTCCAGCGGCAGTCCCTCGTCGCCCTGGAACTGCCCGGCGACCTGGGTCCAGGCCAGCAGGGCGGCCGCCTCCGGCAAGCCGTTGGCGGCCAGGCGTTCGAGCAGCGCGCGCGGCAGCAGGCGCCGCGCCGTCCACTCGCCTTCGCCCAGGTCGTCCGCCAGCGCCAGCGGACTCTCCGCCGCAACGGCCGCCTGCTCGCGCCAGTAACCGCTGGCGCTTTCGCCGTCTTCGCCGGCCAGCGCCTCGTTGGCCCATTCGGAGAAATGCTGGAACAGCAGCGCCTCGTCGCCCTCGTCCGCGCTCGCCTGGCCGGCCTGCCCCAGGCCGCGGCGCAGCAGCGCCGCCAGGCTGACCGCATCGACGACGAACGCCGGCGCCGCCAGCAACAGCCCCTGGAGCGTCTCTCCGGCGGCGTCCAGCAGCAGGCCGAGCGCCAGTACCGGCTGGCCTTCCCCGCCCAGGGGCGAAGCGGCGAGACGCGCGCTTTCGCGCGCGAAGCGCCCGGCCCAGTCGCCGTCTCCCGGCAGGCGCTCGACCAACAGGTCGGCCGCGCGCCCATCCAGTACCTGCACCGGCAGGCTCATGCCCGGCATCGTCCGGTAGGCCACGCGCAGTTGCGCCTCGCCGTCCAGCGCCCGGCGCAGCCGCTCCAGCGTCGCCACGGGATCGGCCGGGGCGCGCAGGCGCACGCCGACAACCGTATTTTCCGGCCGCTCGGCATGGCGGCGCCAGGCGCGGGTCTGCAAGGGGGACAGCGGGAATCCTTCGAGCGCTTCGCTCGTGGCCGGTTGCACAGCGGATTGCAGGTCTTCTGACGCACTCATGGCTATCCCTCGCACGGGTTCAGGGTTGGTGGACATGCAGGTCGGTCATCGCCACCAGCACCTTGCGCTCGCCGGTGTACGGCTCGCGGCCGTGGACGCTGATGAAGTTGTCGAGCATCAGGACATCGCCGCGCTCCCAGGCGAACGCGCGGGTTTCCTCGCGGTAGGCGGCGCGGATGGTGTCCAGCACCTCCGCCTCGATCGGGCTGCCGTCGCCGTAGTAGGCGTTGCGCGGCAGGCCCTGTTCGCCGACCTCGTCGAGCAAGGCCCGGGCCAGGGCCGGCGGCATGTTGGAGACATGGAACATGTGCGCGTGGTTGAACCACAGCGGCTCGCCGCTGAGCGGGTGGCGCACCATCGCCTGGCGGACCTGGCGGGTATTCAGGCGCTGGTCGTCGAGCCAGGTCCATTGGGTACCGGTCTGCCGGCAGTAGGCCTCGACCTCGGCGCGATTGTCGGTCTGGAAGCCTTCCTGCCAGGTCAGGTCGATCTCCGGCCCGTAGTTGCGCACGTAACACACCCCATGGCGGAGGAAGCGCTGCCTGATCGCCTCGGGTATCCGGGCGCTGACCCGGCGCTCGTCGGCCAGGGGCGTGCGGCCCTGGGTGGCGGGCGGCGTCTGGCAGTAGAAGTGGATATAGCTCGGCCAGTTGTGCGAGTAGGACATCTCGTGGTGCGGCGGAATCCAGCCATCCGGCGAGAACTCGGTGGAGGTGAACACCCGGTGCGCCACTTCCTGGCGTGCCGCCGCGCGCTCCAGGTAGTCGAGCATGTTCGGCGAAAAGCTTCGCACCGCCTGGGAGAAGCCCTCCGCGCCGTCTACCGCGAAGCCACGAAACAGGATGCCGCCATGCCGCAGCAGGCTGTCGCGCAGCCCTGCGCCGGCGGAGGCGATCCATTGCCGCAGGTCCATGCCCGGCTGGCGCGCGCGGACGATGC
Organism: Pseudomonas sp. HMSC066A08; assembly: GCF_001813025.1. Taxonomy (NCBI): domain Bacteria; kingdom Pseudomonadati; phylum Pseudomonadota; class Gammaproteobacteria; order Pseudomonadales; family Pseudomonadaceae; genus Pseudomonas; species Pseudomonas sp. HMSC066A08. Next base: position 26,582 of record NZ_KV811283.1, on the reverse strand, counting down.
GCAGGTAGCCGTTGGCCGGGTCGAGCAGGCTCTCCTCCACCAGGTCGCCGGCCGAGAGCTGGCGGGGGCGCAGGCGCGGCGCGCTGAACGAGGCGCTCATGCGGCACCTCCGAGCGCCAGGCGCGAAGGTGTCGGCGGGACGTCGGCGGGCGCCAGGCTGGAATACGGCGTGGACATGATGGTGAGGATCCGTCGCGGCCCGCGGAACGGCTCGCGGCCGTGCTGGGCGAGCATGTTGTCGAGGATCAGCACGTCGCCCACGCGCCAGTCGAAGCGCCGCGTCTCGCGGTCTATGGCGCTGCGGATGGTCGCCAGGGTCTGCGCCTCGATCGGGCTGCCATCGCCGTAGTAGGTCTGGTACGGCAGGTCTTCCTCGGCGACGCTGCGCAGCAGCGCATCGCGCAGGCCCGGCTCGAGACTGGTGGCATGGAAGAACATGCCGTGGTTGAACCACAGGCGCTCGCCGGTGTACGGGTGGCGTTGGAACGCCGCGCGCCTCTGCCAGGTGCGCAGGTGCTCGTCGCCGATCCAGGCATGGGCGATCCGGTGCTCGGCGCAGAACGCCTCGACCTCGGCTCGGCTGTCGGTCTGGAACGCTTCGCGCCAGGACAGGCCGAGGCCGGCGCGGTAGTTGCGCACGTAGAGGATGCCCAGGCGCCCGAAGCGTTCCAGCAATTCGTCCGGCAGGTGGCGGAGCACCAGCCGGTTGGCCGCCACCGGGGTGGCGCCGCCCTCGAGCGGCGCCACCTGGCAATGGAACATGATGTACAGCGGCCAGTCGGCGGTATAGGACTGCTCGTTATGCAGGAAGATCGGCTGGTCCACCGGATGCTCGGTGGAGGTGTAGACCTCGCCGCTGACCTGGCTACGCGGCGAGGAACGCTCCTTGTAGTCGAGCAGTCGTGGGGCGAAGGCAGCGGCGGCCGCGCGGAAGCGCTCCGCCGAGTCGACCTCGAAGCCTCTCAGCAACAGGCCGCCAGCCAGGTTCAGGTCGTCGTGCAGGGACTGGCCCTGCTCGCGGATCCAGTCGGCCAGGGACAGGCCGGGAGCCTGTGCCTCGATCAGCAGCGGCAGGCCGTCGCGCTCTGCCGCCGGGCGCCGCACCAGCGCCTCGCTGCTGCGCGGGCTGAGGTTGCGCGGCCGGGCGAAGCCGCGACCGGTGAGACTGGGAGCTGTTCGTTCCATCGCTGTTCTCCGTGGGAGGCTCGGGGTCGTCAGGAAGCGTTGCAGCCCTCCGGCGACATGCGTTTCGAGATAGGTTCGCCGGCATTCGCCAGCAGGCGCCGCTCCCAGGCCTGGTGCAGGCGCTCGATGCGGTGCAGGTCGAAGATCGCGCTGGCCCCGGTCCAGACCGCCAGCCAACCCTGCGGGCGGTCTTCCAGCCACAGCGTCAGGTCCAGGCGCGCGCCAGGCAGCGGAATGAAGTCGGCTTCGACGCGCACCCCGGCATCCACCGCCGGGGCCGCCCGACCGTTGTGCGCGCCGCAGGCGATGCGGATCGGCAGGCCGCTGGCGCCACGCCGGCGCAGAGCCTGGGTCACGCATTCGAGGGGCACGTCCTGGTGTTCGAGCAGTTCCAGCAGATCATGGCCGACCTGGCGCAGGCGCCACTCCGCGGATTGCTCCGGACGCAGGCCGACAGCCAGCGGCAGGAGGTTCACGAAGCAGCCGACCAGCCCCTGCATTTCCAGGCGCGAACGCCCGGCCAGGGCCACGCCGACGAGCAGGTCGTCGACGCCCAGTTCGGCGCCGAGCACTTCGGCGAAGGCCTGTAGCGCAGCGCTGAACGGGCTTACCGAGGTACGTTCGGCCAGCGCCCGGCAGGCGGCATGGACGGCGGCGGAAACCGGCAGGGCGAGGCGCTGGCCGGCGCGCCCGCCGCTCTCCTCCGGGCGCGCCGGCGCGACGCCGGGAGCCTTCGCCAGCGGCAACAAACGCTCAGCCCAGCGCTCGGCGACGCGCTCCAGGCGTCCCGAGGCCAACGCCGCGCGCTCGCGGGCGGCAACCTGTTCCGGCGTGCTGGCGAGCACGCCCAGGCGGCCGCCATCGAGCAGCGTCTTCAGCTCCGCGGCAAAGACCGCCAGCGACACATCGTCGAAGGCGTAGTGATGGACGCTGAGCAGGAGGTCGGCACGCGCGCTGTCGCGGGTGACGACCAGCATCAGGCGTGCCGGCGCCTCGTGGGCGAGGTCGAAGACTCGCGCGCCCTCACGGCGCACGCCATCCTCCAGCAGCCGCTCGGCGTGGGCTGCGTCGCTCGCCAGCAGGCGTTGCAGGGGCACCGCCTGCGCCGCCAGCGCATGGGGCAGCGGCCCGTCGACGCCCGTTTCGACACGCCGGCGCAGCGCCACATGCCGTTCCAGCAACTGGCGCAAGGCCTGTTCGATGGCGTCGGCCGTGGCGCCGACTATGCGCAGGTGGGCCAGCAGGTTGTACGAAGTGTCCTCCGGCACCAATTGCTGGGCCAGCCACAGGCGCCGTTCGGCGAGGCTCAGCCCAGCGCTGCCGGCGCTCGGCTCCGGCTCGTCGCCCTCGGGCGCGGCCTGGCGCAGCAGTTCCAGCAGTGCCTCGGGAGTCGCCGGGCCGCCGGCGAACGCCTGCAACGGCACTCGCCGGGACAGTCGCTGGCGCAGCGTCGCGAGCAGGTGCACCGCCCGCAGGGAGTCGCCGCCGGCGGCGTAGAAACCCTGTCCGGCGCGCGGCGGCGCGCCAAGCTGCGCCTGCCAGGCCTGGTGTAGCGCCTGCTCCAGCGGATCGCTGGGCAGCGCCTGCGGCTCGGCGCCGGTCGCCTGGGGACGCGGCAGGGCCTTGCGGTCGATCTTGCCGTTGAGCGTCTTGGGCAGTTCCGCCAGGACCACGAACGCCGACGGCAGCATGTAGTGCGGCAGGCTTTGCCCAAGGTGCTCGTTCAGCGCCTGGAGCGGCGGGGCGAGCGGTGCCGCCAGGTAGCCGACCAGCCGGCGCAGGCCGGCGCTGTCCTCGGTGAGCATGGCGCAGGCTTCGCTCACCCCGGGAAAACTCGCCAGGCACGAGGCGATCTCGCCCAGCTCGATGCGGAAGCCGTTGAACTTGACCTGGTCGTCGAGTCGGCCGAGGTGTTCCAGCACGCCGTCCTCGCGCATGCGTACGCGGTCGCCGGTGCGATAGCGGCGCTCGCCGCTGCCCGGATCGACGCGGAAACGCTCGGCGGTCTGCTCCGGCTTGCCGAAATAGCCACGCGCCAGGCCGATGCCGCCGAGGTACAGCTCCCCGGCCACGCCCAGCGGCAGCGGCGCCTCGAAGCCGTCGAGCACCTCCACCGTGGTGCCGGGCAGCGGTCGGCCGATGGGCGGCTCGTCGAGCGCTTCGGCGTGCAGGTCCAGTTCGTGCACCGTCGAATAGGTGGTGTCCTCGGTCGGCCCGTAGAGATTGACCAGGCGCCGTACCTGGGGTTGGCCACGAATCTGTCGCACCAGGTGGCCGCGCAGCGGTTCGCCGGCCAGGTTCAGCGTGCGCACCCCGCCCGGCAGGTCGCCGAGGGCGAGCAGCGCGGCGCACACCGAGGGCACGGTATTGAGCAGGCTGATCTCGTCGCGGCGCGGGTAGTCCGGCAGGCTGAACAGGTTTTCCACCAGGTGCAGCGTGCCGCCTTCGGCCAGGGTGCCGAACAGCTCGTAGACCGACAGGTCGAAGCACACCGAGGTCGCCGCCAGCACCCCGCTCCACTCTTCGGCGGCGTAGTGCTGGCCGGCCCAGCGCAGGAAGGCATGGGCGCTGCCGTGCTCGATGGCGACGCCCTTGGGCCGTCCGGTGGATCCGGAGGTATAGATGATGTAGGCGAGGTGGTCGGCGCCGACCTCGCTCGCGGGCAGCGCCAGGCCGTTCGCCTGGTCGCCGCCCTCCTCCAGCGCCAGGCACGGCCGGCCCAGCGCGGCGACCCGTTCGCGGGTGCTGGCGTCGACCAGCACCAGCAGGCAGTCGGCGTCGTCGAGCATGTAGGCCACCCGTTCCTCCGGGTAGGCCGGGTCCAGCGGTACGTAGCAACCGCCGGCGCGGAGCACGCCAAGCAGGCCGACCAGCAGGCCGCTGTCGCGCCGCAGGCAGACCCCGACCCGCTGCTCCGGAGCCACCCCGGCGGCACGCAGGCGCACGGCGAGCGCGGCGCTTTCGCGCTCCAGCTCGGCATAGCTGAGGCTACGGTCGGCGGCGTGCACGGCGATGCGCTGCGGCGTGCGCCGCGCCTGGGCCTCGAACAGATGGTGGAGTACGCCGCGCGGCGGGGCGGCCTGGGGCTCGCTGCGCAGGGCCTGCAAACGGCGCTCTTCGTCGGCGTCCAGCCAGGGCAGCCGGCCGACGCAGGCCTGGGCGTCGACCAGGCCGCGCGCCAGCCGCGCGAGATGGCCGGCGATACGCCGCAATTCGTCGCACTGGGGATCGCGCAGAGCCAGGCCGACGCTGCCGTCCGCCGCCAGCACCAGGGCCAGCCAGCCGGGGCTGCTCGCCGTCGGCCGCGCCGCCAGCACCTGGACCGCGCAGCGCCCGGCCAGGGCGGCGCGCTCCTGGCCGTCGGCGGATAGCTGCCGCCGGGCGTCATCGAGTTCTTCCGCCAGCCGCGCGCTACGTCCGGCGGACGACTCCATCGCCCGGTAGGCGGAACGCAGCAGCGCGGGCGCCTGCCGCCCGCGAACCGTGATCGGCTCGGGAAAGCCCAGGGTGATCTCTTCGTTGCCGTAGCGTCCCAGCAGCACCAGGAACGCCGCCAGCCAGTGCGCCGCCGGGAACGCTTCCGCGGCCGCCTCCGGCTCGACCCATTGCCAGGCGCAATGCGGGTCGCGCAAGGCGATTCGTCCCGGCAACTCCAGCCCCAGCGGGGCGCCTTGCAGGTAGCGCCGCTCCTGCGCAACCTCCGGGCGCGCTGCGCGTCCCGCGGTCAGCGCCTTGCCCGACGAAAAGCTGCGTAACGGTAAGCCATGTCGCTCCTGCATCGCTCTCCCCCTTCCGAGGCTGGGCACCGAGCGAAAAACTCTTCACGAAATGGCGACGAGTTACGAGCTAATACAATTGATAGGGTGTTGACAGGTCAGGCCGAATGGCTTTCCGCCAGGATCGGGTACAGCGACGCGACCAACAGCAGCGCCATCCCTACGTTGAACACTCTCAGCCAGCGCGGATCGCGCAGCACGTTGCGCAGCATGCTGCCGAAACCGGCCCAGATTCCGATGGTCGGCGCGTTGATCAGGGCAAATACCGTCGAGATCACCACCACGTTGGTGAAGTAGCCCTGCAACGGGGTATAGGTGCTGATGGCGCCGACCGCCATCACCCAGGCCTTCGGGTTGACCCACTGGAACGCCGCCGCGCCCCAGTAGCTCAACGGCTTGCCACGCCCCTCCGGGTCGTTGCCGGCCGGGCCGGACGTGGCGATCTTCCAGGCCAGGTACAGCAGGTACGCCGCGCCGACGTAGCGCAGGATGGTGTACAGCACCGGATAGGCCTCGAACACCGTGCCCAGGCCAAAGCCCACCGCCATCACCATGATGAAGAAGCCGCAACTGATCCCGAGGATGTGCGGGATGGAGCGGACGAAACCGAAGTTGACCCCCGAGGCCAGCAACATGGTGTTGTTCGGACCGGGCGTGACGGAGGTGACGAAGGCGAACAGGGAGAACGCCAGCAGCAGATCCACGGAGAGCGACATTCGTTCCATCCTTTGAAGTGGGTGCGGGCAAGACGTTACTCCGCTTTGCCGCCGCGCCAGCGCAACAGTTGCCGAGAAAGTTGCCGTAACACTCCATCCGCCCGCCGCCCTAGCGTTGCACTCCCCAGCGCTTCACCGTGAGGCGCTCGATGCTGCCGAACACCAGGTTCTCCACCAGCAGGCCGATCAGCACCACCACTGCCAGGCCGGCGAATACCTTGTCGGTGTAAAGCTCGTTGCGGTTCTGGAAAATGTACCAGCCGAGGCCGCCCTTGCCGCTGCTCGCACCGAATACCAGTTCCGCGGCGATCAGCGTGCGCCAGGCGAAGGCCCAGCCGATCTTCAGCCCGGCGAGAATCGACGGCAACGCCGCCGGCACCAGGATCAGCAGGACGAAGCGCAGGCCACGCAGGCCGTAGTTGCGCCCTGCCATGCGCAGGGTCTCCGAGACACCGAGGAAACCGGCATAGGTGTTCAGCGCCAGCGCCCAGAGCACCGAATGCACCAGCACGAAGATCAGGCTGTTCTGGCCCAGGCCGAACCAGAGCAGCGCCAGCGGCAGCAGCGCGATCGCCGGCAGCGGGTTGAACATCGCCGTGAGGGTCCCGAGCAGGTCGCGGCCCAACTGCGTGGAGACCGCCAGGCTGGTCAGAACGAAGGCCAGGACGATCCCCAGCAGGTAGCCCTTGAACAGCACCAGCAGGGAGATCCCCGCCTTGGCCGGCAGTTCGCCGCTGGCCAGGCCCTCGCCGAAGGCCCTGGCCGTCTGCAGGAAGCCTGGCAGCAGCAGGTCGTTGCCCTGGACCCGCGCCGCCAGCTCCCAGGCCAGCGCCAGCAGCGCCAGGATCAGCCCCTTGCGCAGCCAGCCCTGTTGCCAGAGACGCTGGCCCAGGGGCAGGCGCCGCTCCAGGGGGACCTCCAGCAGGGGTTCGAGCTGGACTTCGTATTCTTCGCGAACGCGCGTGACTCGACTCATCGATCGGCTCCTTTGCTCAGTGGGCCAGCCGGATATCGGCGAAGTCGAGCGTCTCGGCCGCCGTCGGTTCGCCGCCCTCGTCGAACAGCAAGCGGTGGATGCGTCGCGCCGCGGCTTGCAGCGCTTCGCCGCCAAGGCTGTGCAGCCCGAACGGGTGGCCGTGCACTTCGGCCCGGACCCGCCCCGGGTGCGGCGAAAGCAGCAGGATGCGGTTGCCCACCACCAACGCCTCCTCGATGGAATGGGTGACGAACAACAAGGTGAAACGCACCTCTTCCCACAGGCGCAGCAGTTCTTCCTGCATCTTTCGCCGGGTCAGCGCGTCCAGCGCGGCGAACGGCTCGTCCATCAGCAGGATCTTCGGCTGCATCGCCAGCGCCCGGGCGATCGCCACCCGCGCCTTCATGCCCCCGGACAGCGTGTGCGGGTAGGCCTCGGCGAAGCCCGCCAGGCCGACCTTCTCGAGGCATTCGTCGGCGCGTCGCTCGGCCTCGTCGCGCGCCACCTGGCCGGACACCCGCAAGGGGAACAGCACGTTCTGCCGTACGGTCTTCCATGGCGGCAACTGGTCGAACTCCTGGAACACCACGATACGGTCGGGGCCGGGCGCCCTGACCGCCTGTCCCTGAAGGCGGATCTCGCCCTCGCTGGGCGTGATGAAGCCAGCCACCGCCTTGAGCAGGGTCGACTTGCCGCAGCCGGACGGGCCGAGCAGGACGAAGCGATCGGCCGGGTCGACTTCGAAGCTGACCCGCTGGGTGGCCCGCACCACGCGCGAGCGGGTGCGGTATTCGAGGCTGACTCCGTCCACCGCCAGCAGGGCGTCGGCGGGGAGCGTGGAAGGTTGGCGGGAGGCGGCGTTCATCGGCGTCTCAACTCCCCTGCAACGGCGCGCCGTCCTGGAAGAAATAGTCCTGCCAGGAGGCCGGCTTGTTGCGGATCGCACCGACCCGGTAGAGGAACTCCGCCAGCGGATAGGTGTTCTTCGGCGTGACGCTGAACTCCACCTGCGGATTGGCGATGATCTTCAGCAGCGCGGCGCGGTCGATCTTCGCCCCGGTCACCCGGATATAGGTATCGGCGGCAGCCGCCTTGTCGTTCTGGGCGAAGGCCGCCGCCTCCTTCAGCGCCTCGACGAAGGCCCGGTAGGTCTTCGGGTTGTCCTGGCGGAACTTCTCCGTGGCGAACAGCACGGTCGGCGAGTTCGGCCCCAGCAGCTCGTAGCTGTCGAGCACCACGTGGACCTTCGGGTTGGCCAGCGCCTGGTCCTGGAACGGCGGG
>NZ_KV811283.1:0-18548 GCF_001813025.1 Pseudomonas sp. HMSC066A08 | reverse complement strand
TGGAGAAATGCCCGGTCAGCTCGGTGCCGCCGGCCACCAGCGCGGCGGTGGCGTCCGGATGCGGCAGCGCCACGGTGTACTTGTCGAGGCGGTCGAACTGCTTGTCGCCCCACTGCTTCGCCGCGGCGTACTGGAGGAAGCGCGACTGCACCGAAACCCCCACCGCCGGTACGGCGATGCGATCCCCGGCGCCGAAGTCGGCGATGCTCCTGACCCTCGGGTCGTTGCTCAGCAGGTAGTAGGGGAAGTTGCCCAGCGAGGCCACCGCCTTGACGTTCTGGCGCCCACGGGTACGGTCCCAGATGGTCAGCAGCGGACCGACGCCGGCACCGGCGATATCGATCGCCCCGGACAGCAGCGCATCGTTGACCGCCGCGCCGCCGGACAGTTGGGTCCAGTCGACCTTGATTTGCAGGCCCTCGGCCTGGCCGTGCTTTTCGATCAGGCGCTGGTCGCGGACCACGTTGAGCAGCAGGTAGACGATGCCGAACTGCTCGGCGATGCGGATCTCGCCCTCGGCCTGCGCCGGCCGGCTGGCCAGCAGCGTGGTGGCGAGGCTCAGGCCCAGGCCGAGCGCGGCGACCAGGCGGGTGAAACGGGGAATGCGGTTCATGGAAACGCTCCTGGCGAAGAAGGGGAAGCGCGCGCCGTCGTCAGAACGGCGCGTCGCCCTGGATGGTGGTGCGGTAGAGCTTGCGCCGCAGGTGGGCCGGGCAACCGCCGGCGAGATGGATCAGCGAGCGGTTGTCCCAGAACACCAGGTCATGCGCCTGCCAGCGATGCCGGTAGATGTGCTCGGGGCGCACGCTGTGCGCATACAGCTCGGCGAGCAGTTGGGCGCTCTCGTCGGCCGGCAGGCCGACGATGCGGGTGGTGAAACCTTCGCTGACGAACAGCGCCTTGCGCCCGCTTTCCGGGTGGGTGCGCACGATCGGATGGACCACTTCGCGCACCTCGGCGAGCTGGGCGGCGCTCAGGGTCGGCCGCCAGTTGCCCTCGAAGCGCGGTTCGCTGTAGCGGGCAGTATAGGAATGCGCCGCCGTGCGTCCCTCGATGGCCTTGCGCAGGGCTTCCGGCAGGCTGTCCCAGGCTTTGTGCATGTCGGCGAACAGGGTATCGCCGCCCTCCTCCGGCAGCTCCTGGGCATGCAGCATCGAGCCGAGGCTCGGCAGCTCCTTATAGGAAAGGTCGGAGTGCCAGAACTTGCCGGCATCGCCGAGACCGACGGGCTGGCCGTTCTCGACGATGTTGGAAACGATGAGGATCTCCGGATGCCCTGGGAGCAGGAACTGCTTCAGCACATGGATCTGCAACTCACCGAAGCGCCGGCTGAAGGCGATCTGCTGCGCCGGGGTGATGCGCTGCTCGCGGAACACCAGCACATGGTGGTCCAGGTGCGCCCGGTGGATACGGCGGAAGTCCTCGGCGGCCAGGGGCAACCCGAGGTCGAGGCCGAGCACCTCGGCGCCGAACGCGGCATCGAGGGCACGGATCTGCAAGGGAACGTCGGCGCGCGCTGGCGCCGGAAGGGAAACGGACATCGCTGACTCCCACGCTAGCCCGGACACGCCAGGCACGAGATACCGCGCAAGGCGGCATGGATTCGGTGCGGCGCGCCGATTGGTCGGCAGGTACGCGAGAGCCTTTAATTTATTGGAATAAGAAAATTAATTTAAATATCTTTAAAGAATATAAATATGCTGCTCCGTACGGTTCGGCGTCCCTTGAAAGAACAAAAGTGAATTAATAAATAAAAACTTAGTATTTATGGCTCTAAGCGGTGAAGGGATAGTCTGGCTGCCATCGAACCCGCCGCCCGAGGAATGCCTCATGGACCGCACCGACAATGTCATCGATTTCGCCCGCTACCGCTCGCGCCGCCAGGCACGCCGCCTGGGCGAAACGATGTGGGCGGTGTACGCCTGGCGGGCCGGCTACGCCGTGCCGCAACCGCCAGCCAGGCACGACGAGCGCAGTCGCCGGGCCTGATCGATGAACCTGCCCGTCAGCGATGGCGTTGCCCACCTGGAACTGGCTGCCGGCGTGCATACCGAACCCGATGATCTGATTGGCCAGCGCGTCGCCCACAACCTGCTGCGCCTGCGCGGCAAGCGCAATCTCTCGCTGGACGCCCTGGCGCGGATTTCCGGTGTCAGCCGGGCGATGCTGGCGCAGATCGAGTCCGGGCGCAGCGTGCCGTCGATCAAGGTGCTGTGCAAGATCGCCCAGGGTCTCAAGGTGTCGGTGGCAGCCTTCCTCGACGATCGCGCCTTCGCCGGTGTCGCCGTGCTGCCGGCGCAACAGAGCAAGCGCCTGGTCAGCGCCGACGGCGCCTTCACCAGCCGCGCGCTGTTCCCCTTCGATGTGGCGCGCCAGGTGGAGTTCTACGAACTGCGCCTGCGCGGCCTCGGCCAGGAAGACGCCGAAGCCCACGCCCCCGGCACCCAGGAGAACCTGGTGGTGGCGCAGGGGGTACTGGAAGTGCGGGTCAACGAAGAGCGCTTCCTGCTCGCCACCGGCGACTCGATCCTGTTCTATGCCGACCAGCCGCACAGCTACCGCAATCCCGCCGATAGCGAAGCGCTGGCGTACCTGGTGATGACCTACCCGGAGCGCCTGGACTGACCCCGGCCTTGCTGCCATGGACGAAGAAAGGCCCGCCCGGTCATCCCGGGCGGGCCTTTCCATCCGGCGACGGATCAGCAGGTGCAGCACATCATCGGCATGCCGTTGCAACTCATCATCATCGGCATGCCGCACTCCATCATCTTCGCCATCAGCATGCAGCAGTTCTTGAACATCTCCATGTCCATGCCCTGCATCGGCATCATCCTGCAGTGCATGGCATCGCCCTGCATGGAGCACTCCATCATGCACTTCATCGGAGCCATGCCCATCGTCGGCATGCCCATCCCCATGCCCATCGTCGGCATCATCGCCATGCAGGCCTGGGACATGCCCATCATCGCCAGGTTGCCGCACTGCATCATCATGGGCATGCCGCAGTTCATCATCATCGCCATCATCTCGGCGCTGTTGCGGAACTGGCCCAGGTCCATGCCCATCGCCGGCATCATCTTGCACAGCATGCCGTCGTCCATGGTTTCGCACTGCATGGTCGCCATCATCATCGGCATGCCCATCATGGGCATCATCGGCATGGCGGCATTCATGTTCATCGGCATCTGCATGGCATTCATCATGGCGGTAACTCCTGTAGGCGAAGCGGGGGTAGGTGCGAATGGGGCCGATTCTAGGCAGCGCCGACGCACCGGCAAGATGCCGGTGCAACAGCCACGCCGGGCGCTGCATGGCGGCTAGCGGCGAGACAGCGAAGATGTTCGGCGCAATGACAGCGGATTCCGCTGCATGGCGGAGGAACGCATTGTCGCGGCAGCTATTTCGACGCGATGGATATTCGAAACGGACCTATCCAAATAACCCAGGTGAATAAACGTTCTAAGACCCGCAGCCTTTTTTCCCTTGCCGGGCGCAGCCCCGCCTATTGCGCCGCTTTGCGGCGCTCGGACGATGCCCTGCGGAAGTCGCGCGGGCCGACGCGGAAAGCGTGCGCGGCATTGCCCCAGGCCAGCACGGCGGCCAAGCCGATCAGCGGTAGCAGCGTCCAGGGCAGCATCTCGCTGCCCCAGCGCTGCAACACCATGCCGCCCAACGCTCCGCCACCGGCGATAGCCAGGTTCCAGGCCACCACGATCATCGACTGGGCCAGGTCGGCACCCTCCCCGGCGGCGTCCGCCGAGGCGGTTTGCAGCAGCGTCGCCGCGCCACCGAACGTCAGCCCCCAGAGGGCCAGGCCGGCGAACGCCAGCCAGCTCCAGCGCGCGCCCAGGCACAGCGCCAGCGCCGCTACGGCGAACAGCGCCAGGCTGGCCAGGACCATCCGCCGCAAATGCCGGTCGACCAGCGCGCCGACCAGCCAGATTCCCGCCACCGCGGCGCTGCCGAATACCAGCAGGGCCAGGTCCACCGAGGCGCCCAGGCCGACCTTGGCGAGGAACGGTGCGATATAGGTGTAGAGGATGTTGTGGGCCAGCACCCAGGCGACGATCACCAGCAATACCGGACGCACGCCCGGCGTGCGCAGCACCCCGAGCAGGCGCAGGCGCCGCCCGGCCGGCTGGCCAGGGAAGTCCGGCACGCTGCGCAGCACCCAGCCGACCAGCAGCAGCGCGGTCAGCGACAACAGGCCGAAGGCCCAGCGCCAGCCGAGCAGGCCACCCAGCCAGGTGCCCAGCGGAACGCCGAGCGACAGCGCCAGCGGCGCACCGAGCATGGCCACCGCCAGCGCCCGCCCCTGCTGCTCCGGCGGCACCAGGCGCCGCGCGTAGCCGGCCAGCAGGCCCCAGGCGAGGCCGGCGGCGACGCCGCTGCCGAAGCGCGCCAGCAGGGTCAGGCGGTAATCCGTGGAGACGGCGGTTAGGCTGTTGCAAACGAAGAAGATCAGCAGCGCCAGCAGCAGTACCCGGCGCCGCCGCCAGCCCTGGGTCAGGCTCGCCGCCGGCAGCGCGGCCAGTAGCGAACCCAGGGCGTAGACGCTGACCAGTTGCCCGGCCAGCGCCTCGCTGACCGCCAGCCCCGCGCCTATTTGCGGCAGCAGGCCGGCCGGCAGGGTTTCGCTGAGAATGGCGACGAAGCCGGACATCGCCATCGCCAGCAGCGCACTCAGCGGCAGCCGCGGCGCCACGGCCGACGCAACGGCCCCGGCGCTCTCCGGAAACACTTCGCGGCGCCCCATCAGCGCAGCTCCGCGGAGCGGTAGACAGCGTCGCGCAGGTCGTTGACGAAGCGTCCCGACATGCCCTCGAACAGGGTGTTGGTGAGCGCCACCACCGACAGTTCGCGGGTCCGGTCGACGAACCAGGAATGCCCGTAGGCGCCGCCCCAGCGCCAGGTGCCGGGAGCCTCCGGCGATTGCGCGATAGCCGGGTCGCGCAGCACGGAGAAACCCAGGCCGAAGCCGAAACCGGGATTGGCCGGCAGTTCCGAGCCGGGTACCTGGTCGCGGCCCATCTCCTCCACCAGGCCAGGCGTCAGCAACGGCGCGCCGCCCTGGCGAAGGATTTCCAAAAGGCGCAGCACGTCGCCGGCGCTGCCGATCATCCCCGCCCCGCCGGACGCATAGGCAGACGGCTCGAAGGCCCGACGCGGCTCGAAGCGAATGCCGACGCAGTCCTCGAACGGCGCCACGGTCTCCCGCTCGGCCATCCGCCGCGGGCATGGTCGGTCGCTGACGTAGACCGCCGCCAGGCGTTGCGCGTCGGCGCAGAGGAAGCCGCTGTCGCGCATGCCGGCCGGAATCCCGACCCGCTGCCGCAGCGCTACCGCCAGCGGCCGCCCGTCGACCCGCTCCACCAGCGCGCCGAGCACGTCGGTGGCCAGCGAATAGCCCCACGCGCGGCCGGGCTCGTAGAGCAAGGGCACGGAGGCCAGGCGACGGAGATTCTCGGCCAGGTCGAAGCCCGGCAGGTCCATGCCATCGGAAATCCCGGCGCGGGCATAGGGGCCGTCTGCGTCGGCTTCGAGGAAGCGATAGCCGAGGCCGGCGCTGTGGCTCAGCAACTGCCGCGGCGTGATGCGCGCCTCGCGGCCGTCGGCCAGGCGCGGACGGAACGCCGGCAGCCAGTCGGCGATCGGCTCATCGAGGGCCAGCCGGCCCTCGTCCACCAGGCTCAGGGCGGCGACGCTGACGATCGGCTTGCTCACCGAGGCCAGGCGGAACAGGCTGTCCTCGCCCATTATCCGGCCGGCTTCGCGGTCGGCCAGGCCGGCAGCCCGTCGATAGAGCCACCGCCCCCGGTGTGCCACCAGCACCACCGCCCCCACCAGGCGCTGGTCGGTGAATGCCGCCTCGATCACCTGATCGACATGTTCCGCCAGGCTGCGCCCTGGCCCTCGTTCGAAACCTGACATGCGAGACTCTCCGCGGACGATGAAGGATGCGGACAGGCTAAGAGCGCTGCAAAAGCGGAAAAAGACGGATAGAGTTCCGTTCTATCCGGACCTTCATGTCCGTAATCGGAGCCTTGCATGGACAGCCTCAGCGGTTTCACCGTCTTCGTCCGCGTCGCCGAGACCCGCAGCATCGTCGGCGCCGCCCGGACCCTCGGCGTCAGCGCCTCGGCGGTGGGCAAGCGGGTCGCCCGCCTGGAAGAGAAACTCGGCGTGCGCCTGTTCCACCGCAGCACCCGCAGCATCACCCTGACCGCCGAAGGCAGCCTGTTCCTCGAGCGCAGCCGGCGCATCCTGGCCGAGATCGAAGCCACCGAGCTGGAGCTGTCGCAAAGCCGCGAGAGCCCGCGCGGGCGCCTGCGGGTCAGCCTGCCGCTGGTCAGCGGGCTGGTCCTGCCGACGCTCGCCGATTTCATGCAGGCCTATCCGGACATCGAGCTCGACCTCGACTTCAGCGATCGCGTGGTGGATGTCGTCGACGAAGGCTTCGACGTGGTCCTGCGCACCGGCCAGCCGGTGGATTCGCGGCTGTCCATGCGCGAACTGGGCGAGTTCCAGTTGAAGCTGGTCGGCTCGCCGGCCTACTTCGCCCGCCACGGCACGCCGCGCTGCCCGGAAGACCTGCTGCGACACACCTGCCTGCACTACCGCTTCCCCAATACCGGCCGCCTCGAGGAATGGCCGCTGCGGCGCGCGGACGGCGAAGCCCCGCCGCAGATCCCGGTGTCGATGGTCTGCAACAACATCGAGACCCGCGTCTGCTTCGCCCTGCGCGACCAGGGCATCGCCTGCCTGCCGGACTTCTCGATCCGCGAGGCGCTGCGCGAAGGACGCCTGATCAGCGTCCTCGACACCTTCTGCGAGCGCCGCGCGCGGTTCTTCCTGCTCTGGCCGTCCGGCCGCCAGGTCTCGCCCAAGCTGCGCGCCTTCATCGACTTCGTCGCGCCACGGGTGATCGCCATGCTGGGCTGAAGCGCGCCTGGCAGGGCCGGTCAAGCCGGCGGCAGACAGGAACAAGACCGCGGCGGCCACGGAGCGTCTAATAGGTACATCCACCCCTTGCCAGGCCGCATCCATGATCAACATCGAGACGCCGACCTACTACACGGCGACCAAGAAGTACGAACTGTCCTTCCCCTCCCTGGAAACCGACCTGGACGCCGACGTGGTGGTGATCGGCGGCGGCTTCTCCGGCATCAACACCGCGCTGGAGCTGGCCGAGCACGGCATCACCGACATCGTCGTGCTGGAGGCCCGCCACCTCGGCTTCGGCGGCACCGGGCGCAACGGCGGGCAGATCATGGCCGGCATCGGCCATGACCTGGAGAAGATCCGCAAGGATGTCGGCGAGGACGGCCTGCGGGCGATCTTCGAGATCAGCGACCTCGGCGCCGACATCATCAAGGGCCGCATCGAGAAGTACGCCATCGACGCCGACTTCTGCCACGGCTACGGCTACATGGGCTTCAACGCACGCCAGGCGAAGACCCTGCAGGCCTGGGAAAAGGAATTCCGGTCGCTCGGCTCGCCCCATGAGATCCGTTACCTGCACGGTGCCGAGGTGCGCCAGATCATCGGTTCGGACGCCTACGGCAGCGCCCTGCTGCACATGGGCGGCGGCCATGTGCACTCGCTCAACCTGCTGCTCGGCGAAGCCAAGGCGCTGGCCGGCCTCGGCGCACGGATATTCGAATACAGCCCGGCGCTGGAGGTGCAATACGGCGAACGCATCCGCGTGCGCACGGCCAAGGGCTCGGTCACCGCGAACAAGCTGCTCTGGGCCTGTGACAGCTTCCTCAACCGGCTCGAACCCGAGCTGCACCGCACCACCATCAATACCTACGCGTTCCAGATGATGACCGAGCCGCTACCGGACGAACTGATCCAGCGGATCAGCCCGATCCGCGGCGCCTACAGCGACATCCGCCCGGTCATCGACTACTACCGGGTGACCAACGAGAACCGTCTGCTGTTCGGCGCCGCCACGCCCTTCGTCGAACGCATCCCCGGCGACCTCAAGGCCTGGAACCGCAAGCTGATGCTGAAGATCTTTCCCTACCTGGAGCACGTCCGCATCGACCTCGCCTGGGGTGGGCCGATGGCTTGCAGCGCCAACCTGTTCCCGCAGATCGGCAGCCTCTCGGGGCGGCCCAACGCGTTCTTCGTCCAGGGTTATTCCGGGTTCGGCGTGACCCCCAGCCACATCGTCTGCAAGGTCCTCGCCGAAGGCATGAGCGAAGGCTCGGCGCGCTACGACCTGCTCAGCTCGGTGCGCCGCATCCCGATCCACGGCAAGGACCACTTCCGCCCGCTGCTGCTCAGCGCGGGCAAGACCTGGCACCAGCTCTCCGGCTACTGGAACGGCCGGCGCTGAAACCTACCGATCACTCTACAAGGAGCATTCCCATGGCCATTACCGCCATCCGCCACGGCATCACCCTCGATGAACTGGACGCCTGGGGCAGCGTCGCCGACCTCGGCTCGGAGATCCTCGAAGGCGAGGTGAAAGCCTTCGGCAAGATGACCGCCGGAGCCCCCACCGACCCGGTCAGCGCCGCCTACTTCGGCACCACCGCCGGCAAGTTCCGCATGACCTATCCGTTCAGCGAACAGGCCACGGTGGTCAGCGGCGAGGTCCGCCTCACCGACGAGTCCACCGGCCAGAGCACGCTCTACAAGGCCGGCGACAGTTGGTTCGTCAGCAAGGGCACCCCAGTGCTCTGGGAGGTTGCCGACGGCGGCTTCGTCAAGCACTACTACGCGGTGGCTTGAGACACCGAAGAGACGGCGAGCCCTTACGCAAGGCGTGCGCCTGCGACGCTACCCAGCCTTCGACATGTCCCCGTAGGGCGAATAACCGCTCGCGGTTATCCGCCGTGGAGCCTCGGAGTAACGGCGGATAGCGCCTGCGGCGCTATCCGCCCTACCCGGCGAGCCGTTCCGCCCGGAGGCGCAACCCAGCCCTCGACACGTCCCTGAACGGCCGCACCGTCGGGCCGCGGGCTCAGGTGCTCTCCCGCGCCATCAGCTCGAACCCCATGTCCAGCGCGCTATCGCGCACCTCCTTGCCGGCGATCAGTGCCAGCAACTGCTCCGCCGCGCGCCGGCCGATGGCTTCGCGCGGGGTGCGGATGCTACTCAGGCGCGGGACCGTGCAGTCCGAACCCGGCAGGTCGTTGAAACCGAGCACGGCGATCTGCTCCGGCACCTTGACCCCACGGCGCAGGGCCTCCAACAGCGCGCCCTGGGCCAGGTCGTCGTTGCAGAAGAATACCCCGTCGACCTGCGGCTGGCTGGCCAGCAACTGCACGAAAAGCTCGCCGCCAAGGGCCACCGAGGACGGCCGCGGCGTAAGGATTTCCAGCCCCGGGTCGTAGCAGCCGGCCTTTTGCAAGGCGCGACGGAACCCCTCGCCACGCAGCAGGGTGCGCTGGTCGAGCTGGGCGCCGATGTAGGCCAGGCGCCTGCGGCCGCGTGCCAGCAGGTGCTCGGCGGCGGCCTCGCCGGCGCGCAACTGGGAGAAGCCGACGCAATTGAGCCCGGCGCCGGAGTCCAGGTCCATCATGTACACGCAGGGAATGCCGCTGGCCTCGATCATCCGCCGGGCGCTCTCGGTGCGCTCGAAACCGGTCAGCAGCAGGCCGCGCGGCTGGTAGGCCAGGTAGTTGCGGATCAGGTCCTCTTCCTCGTTGCGCGAGTAGTGGAAGTTGCCGATCAGCACTTCCAGGCCCTGCGGCCGCAGTACCGCGTGGATCGCCTCGAGGGTCTCGATGAACAGCAGGTTGGCCAGCGACGGCACCAGCACCGCCACGCTGTGGCTTTGCGCCGAGGCCAGCGCGCGCGCCGCGGGGTTGGCCACGTAGCCGAGTTCGCGAGCGGCGTCGCGGACCTTCTGCGCCAGTTCTTCGGCGACGCTGGCGACGCCGCGCAACGCGCGCGACGCGGTGATCGGGCTGACCCCGGCGCGGCGCGCGACTTCGTTGAGGGTGGGACGTCCGGTGGTTCGCGTGTTCTTGTCGTTCTTGGTGATGCTCATCGTGGCCTGCTTGCCAAACAAAATTCCAGGCACTAAGGTAGCGCTGTCTCGCGACCTGGGCAATCGCCTGAGGCGGCCTGTCCGCCACTGCCCGCGCGGGATTCGACAGACCACAACGACAAGAAGGCGGAGCCAGGCTCGCGCGATTTTTCCAGGTCGCAAAGACAGCGCTGTCTCACGCTTGAGGTGTTCCATGCATCCACCCCTCCAAGCCCTGGTCATCATGGGCGTCGCCGGTTGCGGCAAGTCCAGCGTCAGCCAGGCCCTCTGCCAGCGCAGCGGCGCCCACGGCATCGAAGGCGACAGCTTCCATCCCGCCGCCAACATCCGCAAGATGAGCGCCGGCATCCCCCTCACCGACGACGACCGCGCCGGCTGGCTGGACACCCTCGCCGAGCAGCTGCGCCAGGCGGTGGCCGCCGGCAAGCTGCCGGTACTGACCTGCTCCGCCCTCAAGCGCGCCTACCGCGACCGGTTGCGCCGCGCGGTACCCGGCCTCGGCATCGTCTACCTGGAACTGACCCCGGCGGTCGCCGCCGAGCGCGTCGCCCAACGCCCCGGCCACTTCATGCCGGCAACCCTGATCGACAGCCAGTTCGCCGCCCTCGAGCCACCGCTCGACGAACCCCTGACCCTGCGCCTGGACGCCACCCTGCCGGTGGACTGCCTGGCGCAGGCCGCCCACGCCTGGTGGCTGGAGCACGCCGCCGCCTGAAGCCTTTCGTTTGTCCGACAAAGATAGCGCTACCCCGAAAAAGCGCTTCAATGAAACAGCAACTCCGGTAGAACAACGACAAAAGGAGAGCCCTCCATGTTCGGCATGTCACACGATGCCTACCTGCTCCTCGACGCCCTGGTGACCATCATCGGCCTGATCGTGCTGATCACCCGCTTCAAGGTGCATCCCTTCATCGCCCTGATCATCGCCGCCGGCTTCCTCGGCCTGACCTCGGGGATGCCGGTGGAGAAGATCGTCAAATCCTTCCAGGACGGCTTCGGCGGCGTGCTCGGCTTCGTCGGCGTGATCCTCGCCCTGGGCACCATGCTCGGCAAGCTGATGGCCGATTCCGGCGGCGCCGACCAGATCGCCCGCACCCTGATCCGCGCCTTCGGCAAGGAGCGGGTGCACTGGTCGATGATGCTCGCCGCGTTCCTCGTGGGCATTCCGCTGTTCTTCGAGATCGGCTTCATCCTGCTGATCCCGCTGGTGTTCATCGTCGCCCGGCGCAGCGGCGTGTCCCTGATCAAGATCGGCATCCCGTTGCTCGCCGGCCTTTCCGCGGTGCACGGTCTGGTGCCACCGCATCCCGGCCCGCTGCTGGCGATCGGCGTGTTCGGCGCCGATATCGGCAAGACCATCCTCTACGGCCTGATCGTCGCCCTGCCCACCGCCGCCATCGCCGGCCCGCTGTTCGGCGCGCTGGTCTCGCGCTACATACCCGGCACACCATCGGCGGAACTGGTCGAGCAGATCGCCCACGAGCCCGAGACCCAGGACCTGCCCAGTTTCGGCGTGACCCTGGCGACCGTGCTGCTGCCGGTGTTCCTGATGCTGCTGAAGACCTTCGCCGACGTCGCCTTCCCCGATGGCCACGCATTCCGCGCCTGGATGGACATGATCGGCCATCCGATCAGTGCCCTGCTCCTGGCCCTGCTGGTGGCGCTCTATACCTTCGGCTACGCCCGTGGCTTCGACTCGAAGAAGATCCTCAGGCTGCTCGACCAGAGCCTGGCACCGACCGCCGCCATCGTGATGATCATCGGCGCCGGTGGCGGCTTCAAGCAGATGCTGGTGGCCAGCGGGGTCGGCGACGTCATCGGCCATCTCGCGGTGAACGCGCAGATCTCGCCGATCCTGCTGGCCTGGCTGGTAGCCGCGGTGATCCGCATCGCCACCGGCTCGGCCACCGTCGCCACCATCACCGGGGCCGGCATCGTGGTGCCGGTGATCGACCTGATTCCCGGCGTCAACCGCGAATTGCTGGTGCTCGCCACCGGCGCTGGTTCGCTGATCCTCTCCCATGTCAACGACGCCGGGTTCTGGCTGGTCAAGCAGTACTTCAACATGAGCGTCAGCGAGACCTTCAAGACCTGGACCGCGATGGAAACCATCCTCTCCGTGGTCGGCCTGGTCTTCATCCTGTTGCTGTCGCTGGTGCTCTGAGCACCAGCCGGACCGGAGTTCAGCCATGACCGAACCGATGCAATGCCCCAACCACGAAGCCTCGCGCTGGCCGCGCGACTTCGATATCCGCCAGCGCTATGCCGAGCAGCAGGAACTGCTTGAGCCGCCGCCGGCGCAGCCCCGCGAAGAGCCTACCGGCGACGCCTGAAGCCAGCCGGCGCCATGCCTTTGCTCCCGCTTCCCCACGAAGCGGGAGCAAAGGCTGACTTCCGGCAAGGGCACGACGGTTTTCCTGCTGAAACGATTTACCTTCACCCCGGACCGCGCTACAACAGTCCCACGCCTTTCATCCACGTCATTCGAGGACCCGCCATGACCGCCCCGCTCCACCTCGATTCGCTGTTTCCCAGCCTCGACGCCATTCCCGAGCAGTACCGCCCCGACGCCCCCATCGAGCAGCGCGACTACCTGGTCGACGGCCAACTGCGACATTGGGACGGCCCGCTGGCGCCGGTACGCAGCCCGGTATTCCTCGCCGAGGCCGACGGCGAGCGCCAGGTGATCCTCGGCAGCACCCCGCTGCTCGACGCCGACGCCGCGCTCGCCGCCCTCGACGCCGCGGTGCGGGCCTACGACCACGGCCAGGGCCTGTGGCCGAACCTGCGGGTGGCCGAGCGCATCCAGCACGTCGAACGCTTCCTGGCGCGGATGCGCGAGCAACGCGAGGCGGTGGTCAAGCTGCTGATGTGGGAAATCGGCAAGAACCTCAAGGACTCCGAGAAAGAGTTCGACCGCACCTGCGACTACATCGTCGATACCATCGAAGCGCTGAAGGAACTCGACCGCCGCTCCAGCCGTTTCGAACTGGAACAGGGCACCCTCGGCCAGATCCGCCGGGTGCCGCTGGGCGTGGCGCTGTGCATGGGGCCATACAACTACCCGCTGAACGAAACCTTCACCACCCTGATCCCGGCGCTGATCATGGGCAATACGGTGGTGTTCAAGCCGGCCAAGTTCGGCGTGCTGCTGATCCGCCCGTTGCTGGAAGCCTTCCGCGACAGCTTCCCGCCAGGAGTGATCAACGTCATCTACGGGCGCGGCCGGGAAACCGTGTCGGCGCTGATGGCCAGCGGCAAGGTCGACGTGTTCGCCTTCATCGGCACCCATTCCGGCGCCAGCGACCTGAAGAAGCTGCACCCCCGCCCGCACCGCCTGCGCGCCGCCCTCGGCCTGGACGCGAAGAACCCGGGTATCGTCCTGCCGCAGGTCGACCTGGACAACGCGGTGAACGAGGCGGTCACCGGCGCGCTGTCCTTCAACGGCCAGCGCTGCACCGCGCTGAAAATCCTGTTCGTCCACGAAAGCGTGCTGCGACCGTTCCTCGACAAGTTCAGCGCGCGCCTGGCCAGCCTCAAGCCGGGCATGCCGTGGGAACCGGGAGTGGCGCTGACGCCGCTGCCGGAGCCGGGCAAGGTCGACTATCTCGAAGGCCTGCTGAACGACGCCCTGGCCAAGGGCGCACGAGTGGTCAATGCGGGCGGCGGCGAGCATCGGCAAAGTTTCTTCTACCCCGCTCTGCTGAGTCCGGTGAGCCCGGACATGCGCCTCTACCACGAGGAGCAGTTCGGTCCGCTGGTGCCGGTGGTGCCCTATCGCGAGCTGGACGAGGTGATCGACTACGTCCTGCGCTCCGACTACGGCCAGCAGTTGAGCCTGTTCGGCAACGACCCGGCGCAGATCGGCCGGCTGGTCGACGCCTTCGCCAACCAGGTCGGCAGGATCAACGTCAACGCCCAGTGCCAGCGCGGCCCGGACAGCTACCCGTTCAACGGCCGGAAGAATTCGGCGGAAGGCACCCTGTCGGTCCATGACGCGCTGCGGGTGTTCTCCATCCGCACCCTGGTGGCGACCCGCGACACCGAGGCGAACAAGACCCTGGTCAGCGAGATCATCCGCAACCGCGCGTCGAACTTCCTCACCACCGACTACATCTTCTGAAGCGCCTGTCCCTCTCCCGCCGGGAGAGGGACCTGCCGCCACCTCCCCCACTGTCCGCCAGGCAGCAGCCGCGCAACAGGCTGCCGCCCCGGCAACACCTCCTGCTCGCGCGAACCCGCGCAACCATTGGCCTGCGCGGGTCGGCACAGGCTGTGCAACGGCCCGGACTCCAGGGTAGCCGTCGACCGGACGGCCCCGCTGCCTACCAGGAGTCCGCATGAACGCCCGCGTCCATCCCGAAGCCACCGCCGCCAGTCTCTCCGAAGGTGCCGACTACGAACTGCTCGCCCAGCGTTTCCGACCGATCTTCGCGCGCATCGCCGAAGGCGCCGTCGAGCGCGAACGGCAACGCGAACTGCCCCACGAGGCGATCGCCTGGCTCAAGCAGGCCGGCTTCGGCGCCGTGCGCGTGCCGCGCGAGCACGGCGGCGCCGGCGCCTCGCTGCCGCAGTTGGTTCAGTTGCTGATCGAACTGGCCGAGGCCGACTCCAACATCACCCAGGCCCTGCGCGGCCACTTCGCCTTCGTCGAGGACCGTCTCAATGCCGAGCCCGGCCCTGGCCGCGACCGTTGGCTGCGGCGCTTCGTCGAGGGCGACCTGGTCGGCTGCGCCTGGACCGAGGTCGGTTCGGTACGGCTGGGCGAAGTGCTCACCCGCGTTTCGCGCAAGGACGACGGTCGCTGGGTGGTGAACGGCAGCAAGTACTACAGCACCGGCAGCCTCTTCTCCGACTGGATCGATCTGTATGCCCAGCGCGACGACACCGGCGCCGATGTGATCGCGGCGATCCGCACCGACCAGCCCGGCGTGCGCCAGAGCGACGACTGGGACGGCTTCGGCCAGCGCACCACCGGCAGCGGCACGTCGCTGTTCGAGGACGCCGAGGTGGAGGAAGAGAACCTCATCGACTTCGCCAGCCGCTTCAAGTACCAGACCGCGTTCTACCAGTTGGTCCTGCTCGCGGTACTGGCCGGTACCGGCCGCGCCGCCTTGCGCGACGTCGCCGCCGAGGTGCGCGGGCGGACCCGCATCTACAGCCATGGCAATGCCCCGCGTGTCAGCCAGGATCCCCAGGTGCAGCAGGTGGTCGGGCGCATCGCCGCGCGCGTCTACGCCGCCGAGGCGGCCACCCTGCGCGCCGCCGAAGCGGCCCAGCGCGCCTACCTGGCGCGCTTCGTAGGCGACCCGCAGGCGGAGAAGGAGGCCAATGTCGCCGCCGAGATCGAATCGGCCAAGGCCCAGGCGATCGTCGCCGAACTGGTGTTGCAGGCCACCAGCGAGCTGTTCGACGCCAGCGGCGCTTCCGCCGTCGGCCGCGGCAAGCAGCTCGACCGCCACTGGCGCAATGCGCGCACCGCCGCCTCGCACAACCCCCTGATCTACAAGCAACGGATCGTCGGCGACTGGGAGATCAACGGCAGCGAGCCGCCCTACGTCTGGCAGATCGGCAGCGGTCCGGCCACGGCCTCCCGCTGAGCCTCGCCCATCCCATCGCAAGGAGTTGCCATGAGCGCACTGGAAAAGAACGCCGCCGATCCCTATCGGCAACCGCTGCCGCAGACCCCGGCCCGGCGCATCGCCGACGACGCCGAGGCGATCCGCGTCGCCCGCGAACTGGCCGGGCTGTTCGCCGAGGAAGCCTCGCTGCGCGACCGCCAGCGCCGGCTGCCGGTGGCCGAACTGGAAGCCTTCTCGCAGAGCGGCCTGTGGGGCATCAGCGTACCGCGCGCCTACGGCGGCGCCGAGGTCGGCTACCGGACCCTGGCCGAAGTGCTGAAGACCATCGCCGCGGTAGACCCGTCCCTGGCGCAGTTGCCGCAGAACCACCTGGCGGTGCTCGAGCATTTGCGCCTGGACGGCAGCGAGGAGCAGAAACGCTTCTTCTACGGCCTGGTGCTAGACGGCGTGCGCTTCGGCAACGCCTTCTCCGAACGCCACAGCCGTACCGTCGCCGAATTCCAGACACGAGTGCTGGCGGATGGCGACGGGTTCCGCATCGACGGCCGCAAGTTCTATTCGAGCGGCGCACTGCTCGCCCACTGGGTACCGGCCGTCGGCCTCGACGCCGAGCAGCGCGCGCACCTGGCGTTCATCCCGCGCGACGCGCCGGGGCTGACGGTGATCGACGACTGGTCCGGCTTCGGCCAGCGCACCACCGCCAGCGGCACCGTCATCCTGGACAACGTGCGGGTGCCGGCCGAGCACGTCATCCCGGTGCACCGCGCCTTCGACCGCCCCACCGCCGCCGGCGCCGTATCGCAGTTCATCCAGGCCGCCATCGATGCCGGCATCGCCCGTGGCATCCTCGCCGAGACCGTGCAGCAGGTGCGCCGCCACGCGCGGCCATGGATAGACGCCAACCAGCAGCATGCCTGGGAAGACCCCTACACCATCCAGCAGGTCGGCGAGCTGCGCATCCGCGTGCGCGCCGCGGAAGCCGTGCTCGACCTGGCGGCCGACGCCATCGAAGCGGCGCTCGCCGCCCCCGACGAGGATAGCGTGGCCGCCGCCTCGATCGCCGTGGCCGAGGCCAAGGTGCTCACCACCGAAGCCGCCCTGCTCGCCGCCAACCGGCTGTTCGAACTGGCCGGCACGCGCTCGACCCTGGAGGAACTCAATCTCGACCGCCACTGGCGCAACGCCCGCACCCACACCCTGCATGACCCGGTGCGCTGGAAATACCATGCCATCGGCAACTACCAGTTGAATGGGGTGAAGCCACCGCAGCACGCCTGGCTCTAGGAGCCGTCCCGGGCCCTGGGGCGGATAGCGCCACCGGCGTCATCCGCCGTCCGCCCAGGTCAGGCCGGCAGCGCGTTGCGCCCGGCCTCCTTCTCCCAGAGCGCCCGCAGGTCGCGATAGCCGGCCCCCGGATGGGAATCCGGCAGCCGCGGGCCGTCGCCGAACAACTTCTCGCGCAGGGTCCCCGGCGCATATTCGGTCTTGTACACCCCGCGCTTCTGCAACTCCGGCACCAGCAATTCGACCACGTCGCTGAAGGTTTCGTGGGCCAGCGCATAGGCCAGGTTGAAGCCATCCACGTCGGTGTCCTCCACCCACTCCTGCAACAGGTCGGCGACGGTCGCCGGGCTGCCGACGAACAGCGGGCCGAAGCCGCCGATACCGACCCAGTCGGCCAGCTCGCGGACCGTCCAGGTGCGCTTCGGATCGGCGCTGGAAAACGCTTCCACCGCCGATTGGATCGCATTGGTATGGATATGCCGCAGCACCTGGTCCGGCCGATACTGGCCGAAGTCGATCCCGGTCCAGCCGGAGATCAGCGCCAGGGCGCCTTCGTAGCTGACGAAGGCGCGGTATTCGTCGAACTTGGCCCTGGCCTTGGCGTCGGTTTCGCCGAGCACCACCGTCTGCAGGTTGAACACCAGTACCTTGCGCGGATCGCGGCCGGCCTCGGCGACGCGCTGGCGGATGTCGGCGACCGCCTGCTTGAGCACGGTCTTCGATGGCGCGGCGACGAACACGCACTCGGCGTGCTCGGCGGCGAAGCGCTTGCCGCGACTCGACGCGCCGGCCTGGTAGAGCACCGGCGTGCGCTGCGGCGACGGTTCGCAGAGATGGATGCCGGGTACCTGGAAGTGCTCGCCGACATGACGGATCTCGTGAATCTTGCCCGGGTCGCTGAAGATCCTTCGGCGACGGTCGCGGAGCACCGCGCCGTCCTCCCAACTGCCTTCGAAGAGCTTGTAGAGCACCTGTAGGTATTCGTCGGCATAGTCGTAGCGGCGGTCGTGGTCGAGCTGGGCCTGCTGGCCGAGGTTGCGCGCGCCGCTTTCCAGGTAGGAGGTCACTACGTTCCAGCCGACCCGGCCCTTGGTCAGGTGATCCAGGGTCGAGAGTCGGCGGGCGAAGGGATAGGGATGCTCGAAGGACAGCGAGGCGGTCAGGCCGAAGCCCAGGTGGCGAGTCACCGCGGCCATCGGCGTGATCAGCGCCAGCGGGTCGTTCACCGGTACCTGGGCGGCCTGGCGGATCGCCGCGTCGCCATTGCCGTCGAGCACATCGTAGATGCCCAGCACGTCGGCGATGAACAGTCCGTCGAAACGGCCGCGTTCGAGCAACCGCGCCAGGTCGGTCCAGTACTCCAGGTCCTTGTACTGCGAGGAGCGGTCGCGCGGATGCGCCCAGAGGCCGGGCGACTGGTGGCCGACACAGTTCATTTCGAAGGCGTTGAGACGGATTTCGCGCGGCATGGGGGGACTCCTTGGCTTGCCTGTGCATCCGGCACCCCGTGCACAGCCCGTGCCGGGCAGCCGGGCCGCGCCGGGCAAGGCCTGGGCGACAAGTCCCTGTCGCTGGGCGGGCGCAACTGCTGGGCAAGTGTCGGTGGATCAACACATCCGCCCGCCCCACCCGAGCCCCGAATCCCGTAGGGCGAATAGCGCCCCGGCGCTATCCGC
>NZ_KV811282.1:0-4495 GCF_001813025.1 Pseudomonas sp. HMSC066A08 | reverse complement strand
CTTCAGCACTTCACGCAGGGCGCCGCGCTTCTCGTCCTCCAGCGCCCCGACATCCTGCGGCACCACGTAGCCCAGCAACTGCTGGCCGCTCGCACCGTCGGCGGCCAGCACCACCGCTTCGCGCACGCACTCCTGCTCCAGCAGGCGCGCTTCGATCTCACCCAGCTCGATGCGGAAACCCCGGATCTTCACCTGGTGGTCGACACGCCCCAGGTAGTCCACCAGCCCATCGGCACGTGCCCGGGTCAGGTCGCCGCTGCGATAGACCCGCTCGCCGTTGCCGTACGGATCCGGGACGAAACGCTCGGCCGTCAGCGCCGGCCGGTCCAGGTAACCCCGCGCCACACCTTCTCCACCCAGGTAGAGCTCACCGGCCAGACCCAGCGGCAGCAGGTCCAGGTCCGCGCCCAGTACATAGGCCCTGCGACGTCCCAGCAAGGTACCGATAGGTGCGTAAGCCGCACCGCACGGATCCTGCGGACGCGCCTTCCACAACAAGGGCGTGACCACCGTCTCGGTCGGTCCATAGCCGTTGAACAGGTAGTCCGGGCGCAGGCTTTCCCAGGCCAGCTCGTAGCTGGCCTGCGGCACCGCGTCACCGCCGAAGCAGTACACCCGCACCGGCGGCGGGTTGCCGTCACGCTCGGCATGCTCGGCCAGTTGCTGCAGGTACACCGGCGGAAAGACCCCGATGGTCACACCGTGACGATGCATCTGCGCATAGGTCTCCTCCGGCAGCCAGATACTGTCGTCGCGCACCAGCACCCGCGCTCCGTTGATCAACGGGTGCATCCAGCCTTCATGAGCACCGTCGAAGGCGAACGACATGAAATGCAGCTCGCAGTCCGCCGGGCTCGTCTCGTAGCGCTCGCCGGTCGCACGGATATGCGACACCAGCGGTCCGTGGGATACCGCCACGCCCTTGGGCAGGCCGGTCGAACCAGAGGTGTAGATCACGTAGGCCAGGTTTTCCTCGGCCAGATCGACCTCCGGCGCACCCTCCGGACGATCCTGCCATTCTCCCGGATCGTCCACCGCCAGGCTCGCCAGGCCGGCGGGCAACGGCAGACGCTCGAGCACGTCGCGCTGGGTCAGCACCAGCGCCGCGCCGCAATCCTCCAGCATGTAGCGCAGGCGCTCGGCCGGATAGGCGATGTCCAGCGGCACGTAGGCGCCGCCGGCCTTGAGTACGGCCAGGAACGCCACCATGATCTCCGCCGAACGGCGCATGGCGATGGCCACCCGCACCTCCGGACCCACGCCCAGTTCCACCAGGCGCTGGGCCAGGCGGTTGGCCTGGCTGTCGAGTTCGCCATAGCTCAGCCGCTGCTCGCCGAACAGCACCGCAATCGCCTCCGGCGCTCGACGCGCCTGCTCCGCGACCAACTGGTGGACGAACGGCCGGCTCGGATAGTCCTCACCGGTCTGGTCCCAGCGCGCCAGCAGCAGGTCCCGCTCGGAACGATCCAATAGCGGCAACTCGCCAAGACTCCGGTTTGCGTCCTGGCAGATCGCCTCCAGCAAATTACGCCAATGGGTTGCCAGCCGTTCCACGGTGACCGCATCCAGGTGCAAACGGTCGTAGCTATAGTGGATGGTCAGCGTCTCGCCCATGTTCACGGCCAGGGTCAGCGGGTAGTTGGTCTGTTCTCGACTCACCACCTCACCAAAGCGCAATCCTGCCGGCGCTCCTTGTTCCAGGGCCTCCGATACGGGGTAGTTCTCGAATACCAGCAGACTGTCGAACAAGGACTCACCACCCTGTCCGGCCCAACGCTGCACCTCGAACAATGGCGTGTGCTCATACTCACGCAAGGCCAGGTTGCGCTCTTGCACCATGGCGACCCAATCGACCACGCTCAGGTCCGCGCGCGGACGGCAAATGACCGGCAGGGTATTGATGAACAACCCGATCTGCTGCTCGATGCCGGATAGCTCCATCGGCCGGCCGGCCACCGTGGCGCCGAAGCACACCGTTTCCTGTCCAGTATAGCGTTGCAAAAGCAGCAGCCAGGCCGATTGCACCAGGGTGTTCAGGGTCACTCGTTGGGCGCGGGCAAAGGCATCCAGCCGTCGGGTCTGCTCCGCGTCGAACAGTTGATAGTGATCGCCGTAACCATCAGCCACTGGTTTGACCTGACCAGCAAGCGCCTGCATCAGCCGCGTAGGTGCATCGAGCTCGGCGAGTTGCTCCTTCCAGAAACGCCCGGCGGCATCCTGATCCTGACGTTGCAGCCAGGCGATATAGTCGCGATAGCGCCCCGCCAGCGACGCCGGCAAGCGACCCGCATACCGCTCCAGCACCTCGCCGAGCAAGCGCGAGCCACTCCAGCCGTCCATCAGAATGTGATGGTTCGTATAGACCAGATGATGTCGACCTTCGCCCGCGCGAATAACCGCGATCCGCAACAACGGCTCCCTGGTCAGGTCGAACCCCTTGCGCCGCACGTCTTGCGCATACGACTCCAGCGCCTGCTCAAGGTCCTCTCGCGCACTCCAGTCGAAAACCTCGAAGGGCAGCCGCACCTGCTTGTGGATCAGTTGCAGCGGCCGCTCCAGGTCCGTCAGTATGTTGGCCCGCAGCACCTCGTGACTGGCGATGGTCGCCAACCAGGCCTGGTGGAAAGCCTCGACGTCCAGTCCTTCCACGTCCACTCGCATCTGGTTGACGTAGTCGCTTCCGCCCTGCTCGTACAGGGAGTGGAAAAGCATCCCCTGCTGCATTGGCGACAGCGGATAAAGGTCGGCGATCTCGCCTGCCGGAACTGGCAAAGCGTCAAGTCCGGCCTGGTCGAGGTTCGCCAAGGGAAAGTCCGATGGTGTCACGCCACGGTTGCGCTCCTGGCAGCAATGTTCCACAAGAGTCTGGAGCTCCCGTCCGTACTCATCCGCGAGCGCCTGTATGGTCTGCTCGTCGAACACTTCCCGGCTGAAGGTCCAGCCCAGGCTCAGCTCGCCGTCGTAGACCCGCCCGTCGACGCTCAGCAATGCGCCCAGAGGCGCCTGCTCGTCCATGACCGCACCACCATCCTCCCGGGCCGGCGCGAACAATCCGCGTTGCTCATCGAAGCTGCCATCGAACTGGCCTAGATAGTTGAAGACGATCTCGCCTTCCGGCAACGTTTCGAGCGTTCTGCGGGCCTCGGCGCTTCCCAGGTAGCGCAGTAGGCCGTAGCCGATCCCCCTGGAAGGAATCGCGCGCAGCTGTTCCTTGATGGCCTTGACCGAGTCGGCCAGGTTCTGCCGGGGGCTGAGGCGCACTGGATAGAGGCTGGTGAACCAGCCAACGGTACGGGTCAGGTCGATATCCTCGAACAAGTCCTCGCGCCCATGACCCTCCAGGCGGACCAGAACCTCCGCCCGCCCGCTCCAGCGACAAACCACCCGTGCCAGCGCTGTCAGCAGCAGATCGTTGACCTGTGTGCGGTAGGCTGCTGGCGCCTCCTGCAGCAAGCGACGGGTCGTCTCGCGCGGCAACCGGGTATCAGCGTGGGCAACATGCCTTTGCTGACGGCCACCTTCGGGACGCTCGCAAGGCAGATCCGTGCTCACGCCCTCCAGCGCCTGTCGCCAATAACAAAGCTCACGCTCGACGGCTTCGCTGCTGGCATGCTCCTTCAGGCGATCGGCCCAAGCCTTGAACGAACTGGTTTTCGCCGGCAAGTTCGGCGCCTGTCCAGCCTGTAGGCTCTGATAGGCCTGTTGCAGGTCTTCCAGCAGGATTCGCCAGGAAACGCCGTCCACCACCAGGTGATGAACGACCAGCAAGAGCCGCTGGCTGCCATCGGGCAAATCGGCCAGCAGCACTCGCAGCAAAGGCCCATGTTTCAGATCCAAGCTGCGTTGTGCCGCCTCGACGACCTCCGAAAGGTCGCCGTCAGCCAACTGACGCACCCATAGCACATCTTCCGCACACGCGGCAGGATCGAACGCCGCCTGCCACTCTTCGTCCACGCCGTCGAAACGCAATCGCAAGGCATCATGACGGGAAACGACGGCCTGTAACGCTTCTCTCAACAGAACAGGCTCGAGAGAATCTGCCGGCGCCAGCAACAGAGACTGGTTCCAGTGATTGCGCTGGGGAATCGCCTCGGCGAAGAAGCGCCGTTGCACCGGAGTCAGCGGCATCGATCCGCTGACTGGGCCCTGGTCGACCGCTAACGCCGGCGCGAAGCGTGCGACCGAAGCCACGCCTTGCACGGTCTGGTGCTGGAACAGATCCTTGGGGGTGAACTGGATACCCGCCTGGCGAGCTCGGCTCACCACCTGCAGGGAGATGATCGAGTCTCCGCCCAGCTCGAAGAAGTTGTCGGTCAGCCCGACCCGCTCCAGCTTCAGTACCTCCGCCCAGATCGCCGCCAGTTGCTGCTCCAGGTCCGTCTCCGGTGCGGCGTAGACCTGCTGGCTGTCGCCGGCTTCCGGCGCCGGCAGCGCCTTGCGGTCCAGCTTGCCGTTGGGCAGCAGCGGCAGCGCCGCCAGGAACACCCACTGGGTC
>NZ_KV811281.1:301153-328657 GCF_001813025.1 Pseudomonas sp. HMSC066A08 | reverse complement strand
CGCCCTCGGCTGGGTGGCGATGATCTCCATCGGCACGCTCTACCACATGATCCCGAAACTCTGGGGCCGCGAGCGGATGCACAGCGTCGGCCTGATCAACGCGCACTTCTGGCTGGCCACCATCGGCACCGTGCTGTACATCGCCTCGATGTGGGTCAACGGCATCACCCAGGGCCTGATGTGGCGGGCGATCAACGAGGACGGCACGCTCACCTACTCGTTCGTCGAGGCGCTGGTGGCCAGCCATCCGGGCTACGTGGTGCGCCTGCTCGGCGGCGCCACCTTCGCCAGCGGCATGCTGCTGATGGCCTACAACACCTGGCGGACCCTGCGCAGCGCGCAGGACCAGCGGCAGCCGGTCCTGGCGGCCGGCCAGGGGGCCTGAACATGCTGTTGTCCCTGCTGTGCCTCTCCACCCTGGCGCTCGGCCTCACGCTCAGCCTCGCCGGCAGTACCCGCGAGGAACGCGAGCAGGCTGCCCTGCTGCCGTTCGCCGACGACCCCGAGGCCGCCCGGCGGGTCGCCCGGGATACCGGCAAGATCTGCCGGCAGGTGGTCCGCCCCCTCGAGGAGCCCCGCGCAGCCGCCGGCCCGCCGTTCCTCGCCTGAACCGACTCCATCATCCAGGGATGGATGCCTCCAGCACGAAAGTGCCTTGCGGGGCCGGCAACGGCCCCTTTCTTTCGCTTCGAAGAGCTCCATGAACGACTCCCCCAGCACCGCTGTACGCACCTGGCTGAAAGGCTTCCGCCCCCTGACCCTGAACGCCCGACCGCGCGACTGCCTGCGCGCCGGACTCGGCGCCTGCATCGGCGCGCTCGCCGCGGTATTCGCCTGCCAGGCATTGTTCGGCAGCGAACTGGCGCTACGCCTGGCAGCGCCGTTCGGCGCATCCGCCGTACTACTGTTCGCGCTCGCCTCCAGCCCCCTGGCGCAGCCCTGGTCGATGCTTGGCGGCAACCTGGTCGCTGCCCTGGCCGGCGGCCTCAGCGCCTACTGGTTCGGACACGATCTGGCCCCGGCCCTGGTCGGCATGGCCCTCGGCATGCTGCTGATGTTCGCCCTGCGCTGCCTGCATCCGCCGAGCTGCGCGCTGGCCCTGAGCGTGGCCCTCAACCCGTCCCTGAGCGAACTCGGCATCGACGTGGTCTGGCCGATCCTGCTCTCCACCCTGGTGCTGATCGGTTGCGCGCTGCTCTACAACAACCTGATGCGCTCTCCCTACCCGCGGCCCTACCAGCCGCCGCGGGCCAATCTCCATGGCACCCGCGACCTGACGCCGAGCGCACGGACGGACTTCTCCGCCCGGGACCTGGACCAGGCGCTGCAGGACTTCGGCGAATACGTCGACATCACCCGCGACGACCTCGAGCGACTGATCCACCACACCGAGCGCTACGCCTTGCGCCGGCGCATGGGCGAGCTGACCGCGGCACGGATCATGTCCCGCGACGTGCAGACCGCCAGCACCGAGACCTTCATCGACGACGCCTGGAAGCAGTTGCAGGAACACCACCTGAAGGCCCTACCGGTGCTCGACGAGCATCGGCGGCTGGCCGGCATCGTCACCCAGAGCGACCTGCTCAAGCACTTCCGCCCCGACGGCAGCCCGTTCAAGCGCCTGCACTTCCTGCGCGGGACCAAGCTGAAGACGATCATGACCACCCCGGTGGTCTGCGTACAGGCCGACACCCACGCCGTCGAACTGGTCTCGCTGCTATCCGACGAAGGCCTGCACTGCCTGCCGGTGCTCAACGAAGCCGGCTACCTGGTCGGCATCGTCAGCCAGACCGACCTGATCGCCGCGCTCTACCGCAACTGGCTGCAGCACCTGGGCCAGGCCGATCAGATCACGTAGTCCCAGCGCTGCGACCAGTCGCTGTCCTCGCGGACCACTTCGCGCAGCAACTGGAACGCATGGTGCAGGGTCGGCGACAGGCGCTCGCGGGAGTACACCAGGTAGGTCGGGTAGGCGAACTCCGGCGCCTGCTCGACCCGTTGCAGGGTGCCGCCATCCAGGTAGCTGCTCACCACCCGGGTACGGAAATAACCGCTACCGCCGTTCTGCATGATGTACTGCAGGGCCAGCGGACCGAGGTTGCAGGCCAGCGCGGCCTTGGCCCGGTCCGGCAGCGCGGCATCGTGCTGGCTGCGGAAATCCGGGCCCCAGTCGACATAGAGATAGGGCTCCGCGGATAGCACGGAGCGCACCATCACCAGCTTTTCCTCCAGCAACTGCTCGACCTGCAGCCCCGGCCAGTATTCCGGCTGGTAGACCAGCGCGGCGTCCAGCGCGCCCTGCTCCAGTTGCTTGAGCAGGTCGGCGCCCTGGCCGATCTCGACCCGCACGGCGTGGCCGGGAATCGCCTCGCGCAGGCGCCGCATCCAGTTCAGCAGCAGCGGATTGCACAGGCTGACCTCGCCACCGAGGTTGAGCAGGTTGCGGAAGCCGTCCGGCAGCGGCAGGTCGCGTCGCGCCGCGTCCCAGGTCTGCACCAGTTGGCTGGCGTAGCCGAGGAAGTGCTCGCCGTCGGCGGTCAGGCGCGCGCCCGCGCGGTTGCGCACGAACAGCCGGCAGCCGAGTTGTCCTTCGAGGTTCTGGATGCGCGCGGTGACGGCGGTCTGGGTCAGGTGCAGGCGTTCCGCGGCGGCGACGAAGCTACCGCTGCGGGCGATCTCCAGGAAGGTACGGGCGAGGTCGATATCCATGCGAAGCGGTCCGCTGCCACAGGTGGGCCGCCATTCTAGGCTGTGCAGGCGCGAGCGGCGAGCACGGAGCGGCCAGGCCGCCAGCCTGGGAATCTGCGACAAAACACCGCGCCTAGCCGCTTCGGCACGCTAAAACCCTTCGAAAAAGCGACAACCTGTTGCACAAACGCGCCAGGCCGTGACTTTTTCGCTTTCGAAAGCATCAGTTAGCGTGACCGAACACGGTGGAGCCGGGAAGCGCCACCCATGTTCCACACAGACATGAACGAGAGAGACCGACTCCCATGAACGCTACGCTCCGTTTCAACGAGGCTTTGCTGATCACCGGGCGCGCCTTCCAGCCATACCAGTGCGTTGCCTGGTCCGAGCTAGGCAGTGACGGCGGCCTGAGCCTGTCCGTAGTCGATCGCACCGGCACCCGCCTGCTGGGCCGTGCGCGCATTCCGAGCTCCGCCTACTCCGATCCGGAGCAGCTTGCCGGCCTGCTGCAACAGGCACGCGAAGAACTCAGCCACAACGGCTACAACCTGCAGGACTGGAGTATGCCCAGCCAAGGCTGAGCCGCTCCATACGACGAAAGGCGCCCACGGGCGCCTTTTTCGTTTCCTCTATTCGAGGCGGTCGTGCTGCCGGAACGCCACGCGCACCGCGTTGCGCCCTGCATCCTTGGCCTCGTAGAGCGCGCGGTCGGCCTCGCGATAGAGCGCGTCCAGGCCCATGCCGGAGGTCGAATAGGCCACCCCCAGGCTGATGGTCAGGCAGGGGCCGGCGCTGGAGCCCAGGTGCTCGATGCCCAGCGCCTCCACCGCCTGCCGCAGGCGCTCGGCAATGGCCAGGGTGTTGCCCTCCTCGCTATCGTAGAGCAACACGGCGAACTCCTCCCCGCCCAGGCGCGCGGCGATATCCAGCGGCCGCCGCGCGCCCTGCCGGAGCACGACGCCAAGCTGGCGCAGGGCGGCATCGCCGGCCGGATGCCCGTAGTGGTCGTTGTAGGCCTTGAAGTCGTCGACATCCACCAGGATCAGCGCCACCCCCTTTTCCTCGCGGGCGCCCTGCTCCAGGGCCCGCTGGGCGAGCAGCTCGTAGTAGCGCCGGTTGACCAGGCCGGTGAGGCTGTCCTGTTCGGCCATCATGCCCAGCAGCCGCCGGCCGAGGAACTGCTCGCGCTGGGCGTAGTCCTGCAGGTACAGGGCGAACGAGCAGATCAGGACCACCAGGCCGTTGTAGAGCGTATTCAGCAGGTTGGTGCGCAGGTTCTCTTCGCCGCCGAAGAGCAGGAATACCGCCAGGTTCAGGGCCAGGCACAGCAACGCCAGGCGCACGCAGGCCCAGAACGCCAGGCCGAGCGGGAAGAACACCGCGAGGATGCCCAGGGTCGCGCCCAACTGGGTGAAGCGCGGCACCCCATGCCACTCGAACAGCACGTCGCAGGCCAGCACCGCCAGGTTGATCAGCAGCAGGCAGTAGGGGGCGATGGCATCGCCGACCTTGCGCAGGCTGGGCAGGAAGGCCGCCGGCCAGACCACCAGCAGCAGGCCGATCATTCCCAGGCGCACGCCCAGCAGTTGCTCGAACAGGCTGGGGTGCAGGCGGATGTCCACCATCATCCAGTCGGCCACGATGAACAGCGCCCAGATCAGGAACGCCACCCCGATGGCGGCGCGCCGCTGCATCAGCGAGTTCCAGCTGAGAAACTCGCGAAACTCGTTTTCCAGCTCCTTTTCGAACCGCAACCAACGAAAGCCGTTGCGCAACTGGCGCGCATACGGATTATCCGGCAGACCAGCCTGTACCAGGCTGTCGCGTGCAAGCATGCTGACTCCCCTACCTCGGACCGAACGCTGAAACAGGCCTGGACGACAATACCCTGGCGCCTCTGCAGCGATGAGTCAAAAAGCCATCACCCGTTACCAGACAATAGGGCATGCGGCGTGCCGAGGCGATACCAACCATCGGCGCAGCGGGACGCCCCGGCGAGCGAATGGCAAGATCCGTGGGCCAGCTGGCATTGCGGCCAGGTCCGAAGGACGCCAGACTGCCGCCATCGCCATGAGGTTGTGCCATGCCCGAACCGCGCCTGATTGCCTGCCTGATCTATCCCGACGTGATGAGCCTGGACGTGACCGGACCGCTGCAGGTATTCGCCTCGGCCAACGTCGAACGCCAGCGCCAGGGCCTGCCGCCGTTCTACCGGATACAGGTGCTCGGCGAGCGTAGCGAAGCGGTGCCCAGTTCCGCGGGCATCCGCATCTGCGCCGACCTCGCCTGGCGCGACTGTCCGCCGGAAAGCCTGGACACCCTGTTGGTGCCCGGCGGCCTCGGTGTCGAGGCGCAGACCCGCAACCCCGACCTGCTCGCCTGGTTGAAAGCCGCCGAACCGTGCATACGGCGGCTCGGCTCGGTGTGTTCGGGAGCGCTGATCCTGGCCGCCGCCGGGGTTCTCGACGGACGCCCGGCGACCACCCACTGGGCCGACGTGGCGACGCTGCGCCAGGGGTTTCCCGGCATCCATGTGCAAGGCGACCGCCTGCACACCTACGACCCGCGGTGCCGCGACGGCGACGCCCACATCTTCACCTCGGCCGGCGTCACGGCGGGAATCGACCTGGCCCTGGCGCTGGTCGAGGCCGACCTCGGCCGCAGCCTGGCGCTCAGCGTCGCGCGGCGCCTGGTGATGTTCCTCAAGCGTCCTGGCGGCCAGGCCCAGTTCAGTGCCTGGCTGACCCCGGAACCGAGCCGCACCCCTCGCCTGGCCGCGCTGCTGGAGTGGATTCCCGCCAACCTCGCCGGCGACCTGTCCCTGGAAGCCCTTGCCGACCGGGCCTGCATGAGCCCGCGTACGCTGTCCCGGGTATTTCTCCAGGAACTGGGCATGGCGCCCGGTCGCTACGTCGAGCGGGTTCGCCTGGAGGCCGCGCGCGCCCTGCTGCAGGACGCCCAGGCGTCGATCGCCACGGTGTCCCGGCTGTGCGGCTTCGGCCATCCGGAAAACCTCCGGCGGACGTTCCACAAGCATCTTTCGGTCAGCCCCCAGGAATACGCCGAACGCTTCGGCATGCTGGCCTGACGCTCCCACCGAGGACCTTCCCATGCTGGAACTGCGCCCCAACTGCGAGTACTGCGACCGCGACCTGCCCGGCGACAGCGGCGACGCGCTGATCTGCACCTTCGAGTGCACCTTCTGCCGCGACTGCGCGACGGTCCGCCTGGGCGGCCGGTGCCCGAACTGCGGCGGCGAACTGCTGGCCCGGCCAAGGCGTCCGCGGGATGCGCTGGCCCGTCACCCCGCCTCCAGCCGACGCGTCGTCAGGCCCGGCGGTTGTCCGGAGTGACACCATGCTGCTACGCAACCCGCCCCTGCTCCTGCTGTTCTGCGGCCAGGCCCTGTACTGGTCCTGTTCGCTGATCGGCATAACCCTGACCTCGCTGGTCGGCGTCCAGCTGGCGCCGTCGAACAGCCTGGCCACCCTGCCCCTGGCCCTGCTGGTGCTGGGCAACCTGCTGGCGGTGCAGCCGTTGTCGCACTTCATGCAGCGCCACGGCCGACGTCCCGGGCTGATGCTCGGCGCCGGCGGCGGCGTGCTCGGCGGCCTGGTCTGTGCCGCCGGCGTCTGGACTGGCGATTTCCTCTGGTTCTGTCTCGGCGCGCTGGGCATCGGGGTCTACCAGGCCTCGGCCATGTACTACCGGTTCGCCGCGCTGGAGGCGGTGGATGCCGGGCGGAAAGGCCGCGCCAGCGCCTACGTGCTCGCCGGCGGGGTACTCGCCGCGCTGCTGGCGCCGAGCCTGGCGCTGTGGTCGCGCAACGCGCTGGCCCAGCCCTTCGTCGGCGCCTATCTGCTGATCGCCGCGCTGGCCCTCGCCGGCCTGCTGCTGATGGCCCTGCTCCGCGAAGGCCAGGCGCCGCGCCCGGCACGACTCGCCTGGCGCGACATAGGCGGCCTGTTGCGGCGGCCGGTGGTCCGCGCGGCCATCGCCTGCACCGCGACCGGACACGGGTTGATGATCCTGATCATGAACGCCACGCCGCTGGCCATGAGCTTCTGCGGCCTGCCGCTGGAACAGTCGAGTCGGGTCATCCAGTGGCACGTGCTGGGAATGTTCCTTCCGGCGTTCTTCGCCGGACCGCTGGTCGACCGCATCGGCAACCGTCGCGTCGCCCTGCTCGGCGCGTTCCTGCTCGCCGCAAGTGCCGGCATCGCCCTGGACGGGCAGTCGGTCACGCATTTCCTGCTCAGTTCGCTGGCCCTGGGCAGCGGCTGGAACCTGATGCTCATCGCCGGCACCACCCTGCTCGGCGAGGGCCACGCCGAAAGCGAGCGCGGCGCCGCGCAAGGATTGATGGAGCAAGGCAACAGCCTGGTGGCGGCGCTGATGTCGTTCGGCTCCGGCGCCCTGATCACCAGCCTTGGCTGGAACGCGGTGAACCTGCTGGCCTGGCCGGCGCTACTGGTAGCGCTGGCACTGCTCTGGCCGGTACGGCGAACGCGGACGCTGTCGCGCTGAAACGCCGGCAACGAAAAAGGCGACCTTGCGGTCGCCTCTTCTGCTTTGCGGAAACGCCTCAGTAGTAGGCGTTCTCCTTGTTGCTGTGGTCGGTCACGTCGCGCACGCCCTTCAGTTCGGGAATACGCTCGATCAGGGTCTTCTCGACGCCATCCTTGAGGGTCATGTCGACCATCCCGCAGCCCTGGCAACCGCCGCCGAAACGCAACACGGCGATGTTGTCCTCGACCACGTCGACCAGGCTCACCTGTCCGCCGTGGCTGGCCAGCCCGGGATTGATCTCGGTCTGCAGGTAGTAGTTGATGCGTTCGGTGATCGGGCTGTCTTCGTTGACCATCGGCACCTTGGCGTTCGGCGCCTTGATGGTCAGCTGGCCGCCCATGCGGTCGGTGGCGTAGTCCACCACCGCGTCTTCGAGGAAGGGCTCGCTGACCGCATCGATCCAGGCAGTGAAGTCCTTCAGGGCGATGGCGGTGTCCTCGACCTTTTCCTCGCCCGGCTTGCAGTAGGCGATGCAGGTTTCCGCGTACTGGGTACCCGGCTGGGTGATGAAGATACGAATGCCGATACCCGGGGTGCTCTGCTTCTCCAGCAACTCGGCCAGATACGCTTGGGCAGCTTCGGTAATGGTGATGGCGCTCATGGCAACTCCTCGCAAATATGCCGACAGTTTACGCCAATCGGCACTTGCGGATAAAGCCCTAGTAAATTAGTAGGAATAATTCGCGATAACCGACCCGCCCCTTGCGGAGCGGGTCGCGAGACTCAGAGGTTCTCGTAGCGGTTCATGTCCAGCGCGCCCGCCTCGACCGGCTCGGTTTCGCGGATGTACGCCTCGAGATCGTGGAAGTAGCTCCAGAACTGCGGATTGCTGCGGCGCACGCCCCAGCGCTCGACCACCTTGTCGAAGTCCTCGCCGCTCTTCGCCGCCTCCAGGGCGCCGACGAAGGCCTCGGCATCCGTCGCCGGCAGATCGAACATGAAGTTCGGGTAGCTGGACAGCACGCCGGGGTAGATCGTCAGGGTGTCCAGGCCCGGCTGGTAGCGCAGCGACTCGCCGAGCATGAAGGCGACATTGCTGTGCGCGCGGTTGCGCAACACGGTATAGACCTCGCGCTTGCCGCTGGACGTACGTATCCGCAGCATGG
The DNA here is from genome assembly GCF_001813025.1 of Pseudomonas sp. HMSC066A08. NCBI lineage: Bacteria > Pseudomonadati > Pseudomonadota > Gammaproteobacteria > Pseudomonadales > Pseudomonadaceae > Pseudomonas > Pseudomonas sp. HMSC066A08. The sequence goes on along the minus strand of NZ_KV811281.1, from coordinate 320,294 downwards.
TCGCCTCGGGGAAGCGCTCGATGACCTTGAGGCCGGCCGCCGGCCGGCTGACCAGACGACTGAAGGCCTGCTCGGCGTCCTGCAGTTCGCGGTCGATGCCCGGTCGATAGCAGTTGCCGTCCAGGCAGCGGTTGATCGGGTCGGGGCGCGCATTGAGGTCGCCGTAGCGACGCAGCAGTTCTTCGGCGAAGGCCTTCTTCGGCTGCTTCTCCGGCAATCCCAGCGCGCTCGGCGTGTCGTCGTCGAAGGCCTGGTAGTCCATCCACATCTTCAGCTTGCCGCTGTTCTGGTACCAGTCGTCGAGCAACGGCTGGCGCGCGTCGACCGGCATCAGGCGGAGGAAGTTCTGCTCGGCGCCGTTGCGGATCAGGTCGAAGTACAGGCGCGTCTGCGCCTGGTGCGAGACGTTGCCGAAGACATCGAAGTTCACCACCAGCCCGTAGTAGGTTCGCTCGAACAGCGGGTAGTCCATCAGCCACAGGGTCTGCGGTACCTCGCCAAGCAGGCCCTTGCGCACCGAGGCGCTGTCGAACTGGCGGAAGATGCTCAGCAGGGCGTTGTCGTTGCCGTGCCAGATCGTGTTCCAGGTCGGCGGCGGCGCGTCGGCGTAGACGTCCTGGCGCAGGTCTTCGTACTCGTTGCGCTTGTCCCGGTAGGCGCTCCACAGGCCGAGCAGGTTCTTCAGCTCGTCGATCTGCCCCGGCAAGGCCAGCAGCGGCTCGCTCTGCGCGCGGAAGTTGGCGTCGGTGACGAACAGGTCCTGGTCGGGGTCCTGGAATACCACCCAGAAGTTATCGCGGATCACGTCGGTGGCGATCTGTCCACGACAGACCGGCCCGCGGATGAAGGTACGGGTGAAGTACTCGGCGTTGTCCAGCATGAACTGGTAACGCGCCCGTGGCGGGATCGCGGCGAAGGTGGCGAACGGGTTGGCGCGGCTCTGCACGCCGTAGCCGGGAACCTTGTCGGTGTTCCACTGGGTGCCGAAGAACAGCTCCTGGACGCGTTCCAGCTTCTTCGCCGTCAGCGGATAGGTGATGTGCGTCTTGTGTACGATCACGCCCTGGATCGGCCAGAGGCGGTAATAGAAGCTGTTGCCCGGATCGTCGTTGGGACGCCGGGTCGGGATCGGGTCGATCGGCTGGCCGCTGGGCGTGCGCGAACGCACCAACTGGAAGAAATGGCCGGGCGCGCCCTGCTCCGGGAAATACAGGTGCGCCAGGAACAGGTGCTCGTAGAGCCAGCGCGAGACCAGGCTCTGCTTGGCCCCAGGCTGGTTGAGGAAACGCTCCCAGCTGGCCACCTGGCGCGCCTCGGCGGCGGTCGGTTGCAACGGCTGCTGGTCGACCGGCGCGCCCGCGGCCAGCCACTTCTGCAAGGTGGCGTATTCGTCGTCGCTCAGCCCGGCCACCGCGAAAGGCATGCCGGAACCTGGGTTCTTGCGGATGAACGCGTCGATGCTGGCCGGCGTCGGGCACTGGTTGGCGCGGTTGATCGAAATGTCCAGGCCTTCGGGGATCTTCGCATTCGGCTGCAACGGCTGGCTGTGGCCAAGCTCGAGCATCCGCGCCATCAGTGCGACCTGGCCGTTCTGCGGTTCGAGTACCGACCAGAAGTCCTTGCGCCGCCAGGCGTCGGCACCGTGCGCATCGAGATACAGGCGGGTGGTTTCCTGCGCCTTGGTCCGCGTGCCGTCGTAGACCGGCAGTTGGTTGGCGCCGCGCTGTGCGCCCTCGGCGCTGCTCAGGTTGAGCTGGCAGGGCGAATCGTAGCAGGCGTGGCAGGCGACGCACTTGGCGGTAAAGATCGGCTGGACGTCACGGCTATAGGAAATTTCAGCAGCGGAAACAGACTGGATAAAAGACGACAAAACGACGGCCAACCCAACCAACGGTCTTGGCAACATGAACCACTCCTCACTCGGCGACGGGCGATTCTAGCAAACCCGCCTCTCTGCGCCGCACTTTCACAACGGCGGGCGAACTCGCCCGGGCATGAGCCGCCATTTCGCCACCATTCCACCGGCTTCGGCCGCCACGTATGCTAGCCGGGCTCCCAGGCCCGCCCTGGCGATCAAGGACGATGACTTCGAGGAAACAGGGATATGTTTCGACTCGCCGCGCCCCATCCGCGCCCGTTCGCGTGCGCCCCACGTCCCCTCTTCGCCGCTTTCCGCCTGCTGTCGCCAGGCGGCGCTTCCGTTCGCGCCCGGCGCGGCCTGGTCCATCCTTTCGCCGCCCCGGCGGCCCAACGGAGAACCCGCCCCATGAAACTGCTCGCCGGCAGCTTCGCCGCTCTCTTCCTGAGCCTTTCGGCCCAGGCTGCGGACTGTACTTTCACCCAGCTGGAAATCGTGCCCCAGTTCGGCTCGCCGAACCTGTTCGGTGGCGAGGACGGGCACGTCCGCGTGATGTTCAGCAACGAGGATCCCAACGACGACAACCCCGATGCCTTTCCCGAACCGCCGGTCTACCTGGCCGACCGCGACAGCGGCAACGATTGCCGCATAGAGGACGGCGGCATCTGGTCGCGCGGCGGCGTGTTCCTGAGCCAGGATAGCCGGCGCGTGCTGATGCATGAATTCAGCGGCTCCAGCGCCGAGCTGGTGTCCTATGACAGCGCCACCTGCAAGGTGGTGCACCGCGAGGACATCTCCGGCCAGCGCTGGGCGGTGGACAAGGACGGGCTGCGCCTGGGAGAGAAATGCTCGGGCGAATCCGTCGACAGCTGCGCGAAGATCGTGAAGCGTTCGCTCGCGCCGTTCTGCCAGACCGCAAAGAAATGATCCGGGCCGGAGCGCCCCTTATCGACACGCATAGGTGACACATGGACAGTCTCGATCAATGCATCGTCAACGCCTGCAAGAACAGCTGGGACAAGAGCTACCTGGCCGGCACCCCGAACAAGGACAACTGTTCCGGCTTCGTCCAGTCGGTGGCCGCCGAGCTGGGCGTACCGATGCCCCGCGGCAACGCCAACGCCATGGTCGACGGCCTGGAGCAGAGCTGGACCAAGCTCGCCTCCGGCGCCGAGGCCGCGCAGAAGGCGGCCCAGGGCTTCCTGGTGATCGCCGGCCTGAAGGGCCGCACCTACGGGCACGTCGCGGTGGTCATCAGCGGTCCGCTGTATCGGCAGAAGTACCCCATGTGCTGGTGCGGCAGCATCGCCGGCGCGGTCGGCCAGAGCCAGGGCCTGAAGTCGGTCGGCCAGGTGTGGAATCGCACCGACCGCGACCGCCTCAACTACTACGTCTACTCCCTGGCCAGTTGCAGCCTGCCCAGGGCCAGTTGAGTCAGGGCGTGCCGCGAATGAGCCAGGCTCATTCGCGGCACGATTCCTCGCAACCGCCCCGATTCCGGTAGCCCGCCCATTCGTCGCCCACCTGCATGCCCCGACGTCCGCACTCCGCCCGTATCCTGCGACAAAACGGCGCCAGGGGCTTTTCCGGCGCGCGGATGAACATCTTTCAACTTGAATGAAATTCATGGTCCGACCGCCCCCGGCCGGAAAGCCCCTGCCTTTGTTATGCTTTTCACCTTTCCGCCCACTGACGCCAGGTCCATCCATGTCCAGCCCGCTCACCGATCGCAGCGCCCGCCTGCAAGCCCTCCAGCACGCCCTCAGGGAACGTATCCTGATCCTCGATGGCGGCATGGGTACCATGATCCAGAGCTACAAGCTGGAAGAGGCCGACTACCGCGGCGAGCGCTTCGCCGACTGGCCGAGCGACGTGAAAGGCAACAACGACCTCTTGCTGCTGAGCCGCCCGGACGTGATCCAGGCCATCGAGATGGCCTACCTCGACGCCGGCGCCGACATCCTCGAGACCAATACCTTCAACGCCACCCAGGTGTCCCAGGCCGACTACGGCATGCAGTCGCTGGCCTACGAACTCAACGTCGAAGGGGCGCGCCTGGCCCGCCAGGTGGCGGACGCGAAGACCGCCGAGACCCCGGACAAGCCGCGCTTCGTCGCCGGCGTGCTCGGCCCGACCAGCCGCACCTGCTCGATTTCCCCGGACGTGAACAACCCCGGCTACCGCAACGTCACCTTCGACGAGCTGGTGGAGAACTACGTCGAAGCGACCCGCGGCCTGATCGAGGGCGGCGCCGACCTGATCCTGATCGAGACCATCTTCGACACCCTCAACGCCAAGGCGGCGATCTTCGCCGTCCAGGGCGTGTTCGAAGAACTCGGCGTGGAGCTGCCGATCATGATCTCCGGGACCATCACCGACGCCTCCGGCCGCACCCTGTCGGGCCAGACCACCGAGGCCTTCTGGAACTCGGTGCGGCACGCCCGGCCGATCTCGGTAGGCCTGAACTGCGCCCTCGGCGCCAAGGAATTGCGGCCGTACATCGAGGAACTGTCGATCAAGGCCGACACCCATGTCTCGGCCCACCCCAACGCCGGCCTGCCGAACGCCTTCGGCGAATACGACGAATCGCCGGCGGAAATGGCCGTGGTGGTCGAGGAATTCGCCGCCGCCGGCTTCCTCAATATCGTCGGCGGCTGCTGTGGCACCACCCCGGCGCACATCGAGGCGATCGCCAAGGCAGTGGCCAAGTACCCGCCGCGGGTCATCCCGGAGATTCCCCGGGCCTGCCGCCTGTCCGGCCTGGAGCCGTTCACCATCGACCGCAGCTCGCTGTTCGTCAACGTCGGCGAGCGCACCAACATCACCGGTTCGGCCAAGTTCGCCCGGCTGATCCGCGAGGAAAACTACGCGGAAGCCCTCGAGGTCGCCCAGCAGCAGGTGGAAGCCGGCGCCCAGGTGATCGACATCAACATGGACGAAGGCATGCTGGACTCGAAGGCGGCCATGGTCACCTTCCTCAACCTGATCGCCTCCGAGCCCGACATCTCGCGCGTGCCGATCATGATCGACTCTTCCAAGTGGGAGGTGATCGAGGCCGGCCTGAAGTGCATCCAGGGCAAGGGCATCGTCAACTCGATCTCGATGAAGGAAGGCGTAGAGGCCTTCAAGCACCACGCCCGGCTGTGCAAGCGCTACGGCGCCGCGGTGGTGGTAATGGCCTTCGACGAGGACGGCCAGGCCGACACCCAGGCGCGCAAGGAAGAAATCTGCAAGCGCTCCTACGACATCCTGGTCGACGAAGTCGGCTTCCCGCCGGAAGACATCATCTTCGATGCGAACATCTTCGCCATCGCCACCGGCATCGAGGAACACAACAACTACGCGGTCGATTTCATCAACGCCTGCGCCTACATCCGCGACAACCTGCCCTACGCCCTCAGCTCGGGCGGAGTGTCCAACGTGTCCTTCTCGTTCCGCGGCAACAACCCGGTGCGCGAAGCGATCCACTCGGTGTTCCTCTACTACGCGATCCGCAACGGCCTGACCATGGGCATCGTCAACGCCGGCCAACTGGAAATCTACGACGAGATCCCGAAGGCGCTGCGCGACCGGGTCGAGGACGTGGTGCTCAACCGCACGCCCGAGGCCACCGAGGCCCTGCTGGCGATCGCCGACGACTACAAGGGCGGCGGCGCGGTCAAGGAGGCCGAGGACGAGGAATGGCGCAGCTACAGCGTCGAGAAGCGCCTCGAGCATGCGCTGGTCAAGGGCATCACCACCTGGATCGTCGAGGACACCGAGGAATGCCGCCAGCAGTGCGCGCGCCCCATCGAGGTCATCGAAGGTCCGCTGATGTCCGGGATGAACGTGGTCGGCGACCTGTTCGGCGCCGGCAAGATGTTCCTCCCGCAGGTGGTCAAGTCCGCGCGAGTGATGAAGCAGGCGGTGGCCCACCTGATTCCCTTCATCGAGGCGGAGAAAGGCGACAAGCCGGAAGCCAAGGGCAAGATCCTGATGGCCACCGTGAAGGGCGACGTGCACGACATCGGCAAGAACATCGTCGGCGTAGTGCTCGGCTGCAACGGCTATGACGTGGTCGACCTCGGCGTGATGGTGCCGGCGGAGAAGATCCTGCAGACCGCCATCGCCGAGAAATGCGACATCATCGGCCTGTCCGGCCTGATCACGCCGTCGCTGGACGAGATGGTCCACGTCGCCAAGGAAATGCAGCGGCAGAATTTCCAGTTGCCGCTGATGATCGGCGGCGCCACTACCTCGAAGGCGCATACCGCGGTGAAGATCGATCCGCAGTACAGCAACGACGCGGTGGTCTACGTCACCGACGCTTCGCGCGCGGTAGGCGTGGCCACCAGCCTGCTGTCCAAGGAGCTGAAGGCCGACTACGTGGCCCGCACCCGCGCCGACTACGCGGTGGTCCGCGAACGCACGGCCAACCGCAGCGCCCGCACCGAGCGGCTGAGCTACGAACAGGCTATCGCCAACAAGCCGGCGTTCGACTGGGCCGGCTACCAGGCGCCGACGCCTTCCTTCACCGGCGTCAGGGTGCTCGACGAGATCGACCTCGCGGTGCTCGCCGAGTACATCGACTGGACGCCGTTCTTCATTTCCTGGGACCTGGCCGGCAAGTACCCGCGCATCCTCACCGACGAGGTGGTCGGCGAGGCCGCCACCTCGTTGTTCAACGACGCCCAGGCAATGCTGAAGAAGCTGATCGACGAGAAGCTGATCAAGGCCCGCGCGGTGTTCGGCTTCTGGCCGGCCAACCAGATCGAGCACGACGACCTGGAGGTCTACGACGCCGACGGCGAGACCCTCGCCACCCTGCACCACCTGCGGCAGCAGACGATCAAGCCGGACGGCAAGCCGAACCTGTCGCTGGCCGATTTCGTCGCGCCGAAGGACAGCGGCGTGCGCGACTACATCGGCGGCTTCATCACCACCGCCGGGATCGGCGCCGAGGAAGTGGCCAAGGCGTACGAAGCCAAGGGCGACGACTACAACAGCATCATGGTCAAGGCGCTCGCCGACCGCCTCGCCGAAGCCTGCGCCGAGTGGCTGCACGAGCGGGTGCGCAAGGAGTACTGGGGCTACGCCCGTGACGAGCACCTCGACAACGAGGCCTTGATCAAGGAGCAATACGTCGGCATCCGCCCGGCACCGGGCTACCCGGCCTGTCCCGACCATACCGAGAAAGGCACCCTGTTCGAACTGCTCGATCCGCAGGGCCTGTCCGGCGTCAGCCTGACCGAGCACTACGCGATGTTCCCGGCCGCGGCGGTCAGCGGTTGGTATTTCGCCCACCCGCAGGCGCAGTACTTCGCGGTCGGCAAGATCGACAAGGACCAGGTGGAACGCTACAGCCAGCGCAAGGGCCAGGAAGCCAGCGTCAGCGAGCGCTGGCTGGCGCCGAACCTTGGCTACGACGACTGACCAGGAAGGCGACGATGAAATTCCTCACTCCCGAGCAGATGGAAAAGCCGCGCAAGCGCCGCCTGCGCAAGAAACTGCGCCTGGGCGAGTTCCAGGAGTTCGGCTTCAGCTTCGAACTGACCTACGACCGCGCAGCGCTATCCCACGACGACGCGCTGGACCACCTGATCGACTTCGTCGAGAGCCAGGGCTGGGTGTTCGGCGGTGGCGGCGCGCCGGAACAGGCGGAGATCAGCGGCTACCTGTGCCTGGCGCGGGTCGGCACGCTGGACGAGACGGACCGGGAGACCGCCCGCCTGTGGCTGGAGGCGCAGACCTGGTGCCGGACCTTCGAAATCGGTCCGCTGAGCGACTGCTGGCACAACTTCTTCGAGTGAAACCGGCACTGGCCTGGCGACAGTGACAGCCCCTGGAGCGCACCTCTCCGAGCGGAACAAGGACGTCCGCCGGACACCTCGTCCCGAGCCTGTCAGCCGTCCCGCTTGGGCGACTGCGGCCGGGGCGGGCCGACGATCCGCGGCGACGCCAGTTCCACGACTGTAACAATGCCCTCAAGCGCCTCCTCGGCGGCGTGAAGAGCAGTTACACGTCGATCCTCCCGTGCTGCCGAATGCGCACCGCCTGACCGCTGGCGAGCGCGGCATCGCCGCCCATCGATGCCGCGATCGACACGCTCCTGCTGCCCTACGACATCAGCGTAGCGTTGCCCGCGGCGCCTCGTCCCGGCCCACCCATCGCGCCCCGGGACTGCACCGAGCCGCCGGGCGGAGCGGTTAGCGGAACATTCGTTAAGAGCGCTCGAACGGTGGCGCCGGGCGCTGCCTCATCCTTTGCCGGCAACACCTCTGGGAACCGGCGGCTCGACGGGTTGCAAGCCGACTCCCGCCCATCGTCGGTGAAGCCGGTTCCAGGGCTCCACTCCACGATGCCGGGGCATCCTTGCCGTTCCCAGTCGATGCGGGCGCAACGCCCGGCCAGCAACTTTCGCACCGCCGCTCCCGATAGCGAGAAAAACCCGTTGCACGCCTGGCCCGCCCCGCCTCGGCAGTTATCAGACTTTTCCTTCATGCCCCAAAGAAATTCCTTCTTACAGGCAACTCCACCCCTCCGTACCCTTAACGAATCCCCTTCAGTTTCAAAGAGATATCTGATGGGTACAGCCCCATACACAGCAATCAGCAGTTGGGCCTGCGCGAGGGGTGCGGCTCAGCTTCCGAGTGGAGAACAGCATGTCGAAGAAAAACGGACACGCTGCACCAAATAAAGCATGGATGCTGAATCAGGTGCCGATGATCACGTTCCTGGCCGGATCCGCAGACCGTCCCGCCCCATTGCTGCCCCTATGGCAAGCCACTGGCCGGATCCTGAGAAGGGCAACGCTCGCCCTGCTGGCCTGGCAGCTCTCCTGCTCAGCCATGGCGGAGTGCAAGCTCGGCTCCGGCGGAGTCTACAGGGCCACGCTGACCCTGCCGGCCAGCCTCTCGGTACCTCGCGACGCAGCGCCTGGCAGCGTCATCGCCAGCGCCCGCTTCAACTACAGCTTCAACCAGAGTGCCCCGGTCGGCGTCCATTGCGACACCGCCACGATTGCCGACTGGATCGCCGGCAACGGACAATCGGCAAACGCCGAGGGGGTGATCCCGACGGGCACTCCCGGCATCGGCTACCGTCTGACAGCCCCGCCGGAAGGGACAACCCTCAAGCCGGGTTCCCTACCGGTTCCGCTCTCGGTCTTCAACACACCGTCGCAATGCGGCTATCCCTCCAGCGGCAAATGCTATGTGTACCTGGGCGCCCCGATCACTCTGGAGTTGGTCAAGACCGGCGATGTGCAACCGGGAGCCCAGATCTCCGGCCTGACGACGCTCCTTACCCAGAAGATCGGCGGGGTCACCGGCTCGACCATCACCCTGAGCACGCCCCTGGTGCAGGTCACGCCACAAAGCTGCACGGTCAGCACCCGCCCCCCCAAAAGTTTCGACAAGGTGGGGCTCAGCGAGATGAAGGAGGTCAATAGCAGATCGCCCGCTCGCAGCTTTGCGCTGATCATCGACTGCCGCGGAACCAGCGCCAAGGTCGCGGTGACCTTCACCGACGCGTCGTCGCCCTCGAACCGGAGCGATCTCCTGTCGCTCACCCAGGAGTCCAAGGCCAACGGCTTCGGCATCCAGATACTTCTCGGCAACCAGAAGGTTCGCTTCGGCGCCGACTCCCGGGCCGCGGGCAACCCCAACCAGTTGGTCCTCGGCGACGTCAGCAATCGGATCCATGAAGCGCAGTTCACCGCCCAATACGTGCGGACCTCGGCCAACGCCACCGCGGGCATCGCCAACGGCAGCGCGACCTTCACCATGTCGTACCAATGAGTGAAACGTATCCCGAGCCAGGAGGTGCAACGCCAAGAGAGCATCCAACGACGCCGATCCATCAACATTACCGAAGGATGAACACATTCCATGAAACAGATTCCTCGCGAAGCACTCGCGCAATCCGAGCTTTCCGGCGGCTGCTGCAAATCCCGCCGGAGCCAACCGAACAGCTATAACCGGGCGGGCACCACGCCGACCGCTCCCACGCCATCGACGCCGACGCCGCCCAGCCCGGGCCCGGGCGGTGGTGGCGGCACGATAGTGCCTCCGCCTGCACGCTGGGCCTGAGTCCCGATGAAGGAGCCGCGTCGCCCAGCTACTGCGTCCCCCTGATCGCAGCGAGAGCGATTCGCTCCCCGTCCGTGCTCCCGCTGGCCAGCCCTTGGCTGGCCAGCCTCTCCAATCGCCGCAACGAAGCCGACAACCAGGACAAGCCGGGAATTGACTCTACAAGCAGGAAAACTGCCACGCTTCACCGATGTGCCATGGCGCTGGATCGCCTATTGCGCCTCCACCACGGTGCTGATCGCCGTGGCCTTCGCCTTCATTCAGGAAATCGAGCTGAAACGCGATGTCCCCTGTGAAATCGTCTCGCCATCCGAACTCAAGATCACCGGCCATGGCGGCCTGGTAACCAGCGTCCTGGTAACGCCGGGGCAAGTGGTACGGGAAGGCCAGCCACTGTTCAGGCTGACCCGCGACCTGTCGCTTTCCAGCGACGGGAGCCCGCGGGCGCGCTTCGACGAACGCATGCGCGACGCGCAGATCGCCGCAATAGATGCCCAGATTGGTGACCGGCGCGCAGCTCTTTCCGCCCGTATCCAGGCCACCGAACTCAGCGCAGAGGCACGTGCGCACGAGCTGCAGGCTTTGCAGCGGCAGCGTCTTCGCGCCCAGCGACTGGTCGACGACGCGCGCCAGAGTCTGCAGCGCCTGCGGGGCCTGGTCGACTACGTCACCGCCGAACGCCTGGAGCAGGCCCGCGCACGCCTTCACCAGAGCGAGGCGGACGAGGCCCAGGGAGACGCCCGCCGCCTGGCGCTGCAGGCGGAGATCGAGGCGCTGCGCGGCAATCGCCGCGAGCTCCAGGCCCAACTGGGTGAACTGGATGCGCAACGCACCCGCGACATCCAGGACATCCGGCAGCGCTTCGAAGACGCCCGCCGGGACCTTGTCATCGCCGCGCCCCGGGACGGTACCGTCACCTTCTCCAGCCTGGTGGCCGGGCACATGCTGCTCGAGGACGAGGTCAGCCTGGTGCTGGATACCGACTCGTCCCAGCCCCTCTCGGCGATGCTCCGCATCCCGTCGCGCCAGCGCGGCTTCGTCCGCGAAGGGCAAACGGTCAGGATCAAGCTCGATGCCTATCCGTACGCCCGCTTCGGCACGCTCGAGGCGCGGATCCGCTCGATTTCCGACGCAACCATGGGCAAGATCGAAGCGGCCGCACCGCAAGCGCCTCGCGCCGGCGCGCAACAGAGCGACTACATGGCCTGGGCACTCCTGCCCAACGCCCGCTTCGGCCCGGCGCGCCAGCCGCTGCGCATACTGCCTGGCATGCAAGGAACCGCGAGCATCGTCGTCGAGCGCAGAACCATCGCCGAATGGGTGTTCGAGCCGCTGTTCCAACTGGTGCGAGGCTGATCGTGCGGGTCATCTACCAGAACGAAGTGGCCGATTGCGGCTACGCCTGCCTCGCCATGGTGCTTTGCCACCTGGGACGCGCCACGGAAGTCCGCGAGATCGCCGCCCTGAGACCGATCTCCTCCCATGGCCTGACCCTGATGGACCTGTACGATGTCGCCATCGAGTTCGGGCTCGCCGTGCAGGCATATCGCTTCGACGCCGAAGACCTCGGCGAGATCAAGCCCGGCGCGATCATCCACTTCGGTGGCGCCCATTTCGTGGTCTTCGAGAAATATCGCCGCGGCTACGTCCAGGTACTCGACCCGGCGCTGGGCCGGCGGCGAATCGCCCTCGACATGTTCCTGACGAATGTCTCGGGATATCTCCTCGATTGCTCGCCGACCCCGCGAATGCCGCGGATAAAGGCCCGTTCCCGGGTACCGGCGGCGCTCGCCCGGGTACGCGGCCTCAACCCGCAGTTGCGCGGGCAGATCGGCAAGCTGTTGTTCGTCGCGATCGCTGCGCAGTTCGCCATCCTGGCGATGCCCTACTTCGGCAACCTGGTCCTCGACCAGGTCGTCACCAGCGACAACCGCAATCTCCTGCACATCCTGGCCTTCACCTTCGCCAGCATATTCCTGGTCGGCACCTTCAGCACCATCGTCCAGTCCTACCTGTCCGCGCTGGTCAGCGCGCGGGTCAGCGTCAACGTCACCCAGGGGCTGGTCGGCCAGTTGCTGCGCAACCCTATTCCGTACTTCGAAAAGCGCAACGTCGGCGACCTGTTTTCCCGTCTCAAGGCCCATGACGAGATCAACGACTACGTGGTGCATACCGCCATCTCGCTGCGTATCGACCTGCTGGTCGGCCTTGCCGCGCTGGCGCTGATGCTGGTGCAGAGCCCGCTGCTGACCGCCGTCGCGCTGGGTATCTTCGCGCTCTACCTGGCCACCGCCTTCGCCTTGTACATGCCCATGCGCGATGCCCACATGCGGGTGCTGGAGCACTCCGCGGAATGCGACGACACCCTGATCGAGACCATCCGCGGCGCCAGCCTGGTCAAGCTGGCCTCCGGCGAAGTACGACGCACCGCGATCTACATGGGCAGGTTCAAGGCCTATGCAGTCGCCACGCTGGACAGCGCCAGGCTCACCGCGCTACGCGACGGGGTGCTGAAGTTCGTCGACTACATGGACGTCATCGCCATCACCTGGCTCTCGGCCGGGCTGATGCTCGACGGCAAGTTGTCCGTCGGGGTCTTCTATTCCTTCATGATCTACAAATCCCTGGCCTCGGAGCGGCTGGCCCAGGCGATCAACGCCCTGTTCGGTCGCCTCATGCTCAGTGTGCCGGTGGAACGCGTAGCCGACATCGTGGAAAACACCCCCGAGCGCTATACCGATGCCGAACAGACGACCGCCAGCGAACTGCAGCGCTTCGAGTCGATCGGAATCCGCAACCTGGCCTTCAGCTACGGCGTATCCGATCGCTACGTACTCAAGGACGTCGATCTGGAAATCCGCCGTGGCGACAAGATCGCCATCGTCGGCCCCTCCGGCAGTGGCAAATCGACCCTGTTCAAGCTGCTCTGCGCGGCCGAACCGTTGCAGCAGGGCGAGCTCCGCCTGAACGGGGTGGATTATGCCAACCTGACGGTGGATGAAATCCGCCGCCACATGACCCAGATGCGCCAGGGTGACCTGATCCTGCGCGGCAGCATCGCCGACAACGTCTCGCTGTTCAGCGCCCATGCCGACCAGGGACGCATCAACCGATTGCTCGAACAGGTCGGACTGCTGGAGGACGTGATGCGGCTGCCGATGCGCACACGTACCATCATCAGCGACTCGGTCGCCAACATCTCCGCCGGACAGCGCCAACGCCTGCTGCTGGCCAGGTCTCTGTACCAACCCGCCGAGGTGCTGCTGCTCGACGAACCCACCTCCAACCTCGATCCGGCGTCCGTGGAGCGCATCGCCACCTTGCTGATGACGCTGGAGCGTACCGTGGTGGTGATCACCCACGATCGCTCCCTGGCCGCCAGGTTCGAGCGCTGCTACCAGTTGCGCGATGGCGCCCTGCTGCCGTCCGCACAACCGCAGGGGACGCCGCACCCGTGAAATGGCTGCCCGTACTCCTGCTGGCGACTCTTGCCCCCCCTACCGCCATGGCAGGCGGCGTGCTGCAGGTCGTCAATGACACCCTCGCCCACGACGCCGGCCTCGCCGGCGCGCGCGCCCGCATCGAGATCAGCCTCCAGGAAGCGCCGCGCGCCCGCGCCGCCCTGCTGCCGCGCCTGGACGCCGGCTGGGGCAGGGCCTACAACCGGATCGAAACCGAGGACCTGCCGTCGATCAGCTATCGGCAGAACGGCTGGACGGTCTCCCTGACCCAACCGCTGTTCGACTGGGAGCGCTGGATCGCGCTGAAACAGGCCGACACCGCCAGCGCTCGCGCCCGGATCGAATACGCCCAGGCCTGGCAGGAACTCGTCCTGCGCAGCGCACGCAGCTATTTCGAGGCACTTCTGGCGCAGAACGAACTGGAACTGGCGACACGCTATCTGCAGGCGGTCCAGGACCAGCAGACGCTGGTTCTCCATCAGCGCCGGGGCGGCGAGGCGACGCTGGTCGATCTGCGCGAGGCGCAGGTGCGCCTGGACAGCGCCCTCCTGCAGCAGCGCTCCGCCCGCCACAGACTCGAGTCGCGGCGACGAGAGGTCGAGCGCCTGAGTGGCAGGCCGTTGCAACTGCCCGCAAAAGGTATCGCCGACGGGCCAGCCTTGTGGCTCGAGCCCGGGGGCGTCGAACAATGGGCACGGCAGGCGGAAACCAAGAACTATGCGGTTCAGCTTGGGGAACTGGAGATCCGCGATGCGCACGATGACGCCGACAAGAGTCGTGCCCAGCGCTATCCGGTCGTCAGTCTCAGCGGCACTCACTCACCATCGGGCGCCGCCTCCGGCTACGCCAGGCCGACCACCACCACCACCGCCATGCTGACGGTAAGCGTACCGCTCTTCACCGGTGGCGAAATCCGTGCGCGGGTACGCCAGGCGCTGGCCGCCGAGGACCTGGCGCGCAGCAAGCTGCTGGATGCGACGCGCCAGGCCGGCGCCGACAGTCGCGAGGCTTTCCAGAACTTCCTCTGGGCGCAGGAACGCAGCGAAGCGCTGGTGGCGATTGTCCGCGCCCAGCAGGACACCCTGGATGCGACACGGAAAGGCTACCTGGCCGGCAGCCGCGGCAACCTGGACGTCCTGCGCGCCCACGAAGCCCTCCATGAAAGCAGGAAGGAACTGGCCAAGGCACACTACGAGATGCTCATCACCTACCTGTCCCTGAAGGCCGACGTGGCCGCCCTCGACCTGGGCGACATCGCCCGCCTGGATCACTGGTTGGCCGACGATGGGGGTTAGGGCGCTACGGAACGCGGGCCTGCGCTGCCTCGAACATGGCCTGCTGCGGCTTTCTCCACGGGGCATGGAACGGTATGCACGGCTAACCTGGTGTCTGCGTGCCCTGTTCGACTCGCGCGCTCGTTGGAGCGGCTGGCTGCGCCACGAATGGGGCAGAACGACCCTCGGTCTCGGTCGGGAGACCCTGTGGCGCACTCTTGCTGCCGAACGCTTCGAACACCTGCTCGACCGGCGCCTGTTGCTGGAGCGGCTCCATGGCCGGCATACCCGCTGGCCCGGGCTCGAGGAGGCGGCCCAGGCCCTGCACGACCGTCTCGAGCGGCTTCGGCGAGAAACACCGGGCCAGCCGGTGATCCTCTCGCCTTTCCACTACGTGTCGCAATACGCGAACATCTGCCTGATGGACCTGTTGCGCGCGCGACTGGGGCTGGATGAACTGGCGGTGGTCTCCGGCGTGCCGCGGGAGGACTACGGCCACCAGGAACAGGCGCTGACTCCGGGATTGCGCATCCTGCACACCTACGACGAAGGCAACCGCAACGCGCTCGGCCTGAAGTTTCTGCAGGCGCTGCGCCGGGACGGCTTCGCGGTGTTGTTCGCCGACGTCCCGCCCCACCTGATGCAACGCTATCCGATGGAAACCGTCGCCGTCTCGATCCTGGGGCGACCCGCGCGGATCCACCATGGCGTCTTTCGCATCGGCGCACGGCTGGACGCGCTGCTGCTACCGTTCCATCTGAGCTTCGCCAACGGGTGCTTCGGGTACACATTGTTCGAGCCGATCAGGCTCGCGCGGGACGACGCACCGCAACGCCTGGCCGATTGCATCGAACTGGCCTGCCGGAGCGCCTATCCGGACTGGATCATCGCCGGCCATCCGTCCCAGTATGGTTTCGCACCGAGCAAATGAGGGCAGTTGCCCCTGTGCCGCCCTACCAGCCGGCGGAACGGCGCACGAACTTGATCGACCACTTGAAGTTCGGCTTGCGCGTCACACTGATCGGCCGCCGGGTCACGGTGTCGATGGTGATGTTCCAGAAGCCGGTGCTGGGCACCTTGATCTTCGCCGGGAAGCGATCGAAGGCGCCGCCATGGTAGGAATGCCGACCGCCGTTCTTGAAACTGCGGAAATTGGCGTCGTTCATCAGGCGGATATTGCATTGCTGCGAGCACTCGATGACTACGATGTCGTCTTCGTTGAGGTGTTCGCGCTGGTGGACGAATTTCATGGAACGGTTCCGTTGCTGCGGTGGAGCGGAGCGCCACGATAGCACGTCGGCGTCCGCCATACCGCCCTGCCGCTGGCGATGGTAGGATGCGCGCCGCATGCGTAGCCACGATCTCCACCAGCGCCTCGCCGATCTCGGCGCCAAGCCCCTGCATTGCGGGAGGATCGTCCGCGCCTGGCTACAGGGCCGCGCCCTCGATGCCTGCACCGCCCGCCAGCGGGCCGAGGACTTCCTGCCGCTGAGCGTGCGCCATGGTCTGCCCCAGGTAGCCGCGGAACTGGAAGGCATCGCCCGCCTGCACAGCGAGCATCCGGCGAGCGACGGCTCGTCGCGCCTGCTGGTGGAACTGGCCGACCGGCAGATGGTGGAAAGCGTGCTGCTGCCGCGCGGTGGGCTGTGCGTCTCGACCCAGGTCGGCTGCGCGGTCGGCTGTGTGTTCTGCATGACCGGCCGCAGCGGCCTGCTGCGCCAGGTCGGCAGTCTGGAGATGGTCGCCCAGGTGGTCCTGGCGCGCCGCCGGCGAGCGGTGAAGAAAGTGGTGTTCATGGGCATGGGCGAGCCGGCGCACAACCTCGACAACGTCCTCGAAGCCATCGACCTGCTCGGCACCGACGGCGGCATCGGCCACAAGAACCTGGTGTTCTCCACCGTCGGCGATCCCCGCGTGTTCGAGCGCCTGCCCCGGCAACGGGTGAAGCCCGCCCTCGCCTTGTCCCTGCACAGCACCCGCGCCGACCTGCGCCGGCAACTGCTGCCCAAGGCGCCGCCGTTGAGCCCGGAAGAACTGGTGGAGGCCGGCGAGGCCTACGCCCGCCTGGTCGACTATCCGATCCAGTACCAATGGACCCTGCTCGAAGGGATCAATGACAGCCTGGAGGAAATGGACGGCATCCTGCGCCTGCTCAAGGGCCGCTTCGCGGTGATGAACCTGATCCCCTACAACAGCATGGACGGCGACGCCTACCGGCGCCCGAGCGGGGAGCGGATCGTCGAGCTGGTGCGCTACCTGCACAGCCGCGGCGTGCTGACCAAGGTGCGCAACTCGGCCGGCCAGGACATCGACGGCGGCTGCGGGCAACTGCGCGCCAGGGCCACGCAGGGCACGGCGGAACGGCGCATTCCCGCCCGCCAGGCCTGAAGCCCCCCTCCTCCCGCCAAGGGTCTAGACTCTCAGGGCAGGTATGGAAAAGGGAGAACCACCGATGGGTATCGAGACGGAAGAACCGAACCAGAAGCCGCCGACCTTCTGGCAGATGCTGCACAGCGTGATGGCCGCCGCCTTCGGCGTGCAGAGCGGACGAAACCGCGCCCGCGACTTCAGCCACGGCAAGCCCGTGCACTTCATCATGCTGGGCCTGCTCTTCACCCTGGTGTTCGTGCTGTTGCTGGCCGGGATCGTGAAACTGGTGCTGAGCCTCAGCGGCCTGTGACCTCTGCGCCGCCGAGGCGGGCTTTCACTGGTGGCTGACCCAGAACACCGCGGTAGCCACCACCAGCAGGATCAGGACGAAGGCCGCGCGGGCGTCGACCACGCTGTCGCGGTTTTCCTGGGTTTTGCTCGGCTCGCTCATGACTCCCCCTGTTTCTTGTGGGTATCGGGACGAAGACATCGAAAGGCACTCTCCAGTTAAGACCAGCGCCGCCCATCGCTCAAGAAAGGCGCCGTTGCGAAGCGGTTATGCTTGCCTGGCGGCTTAGTCGTTTCGGTTCTTACCATATACTCAAACATCACTTTTACGCATAAATATGAACTGGTATCGTGCGCCCACTCCGCGTGGAGCGCGTAGCCGTGCGCGCTGGTTAACGCAGTAAGCCGCATAGCCTGACAGCAGGAATATTCATGTACGTATACGACGAGTACGACCAACGGATCGTCGAGGACCGCGTCAAGCAGTTCCGCGACCAGACCCGCCGTTACCTGGCGGGTGAATTGACCGGTGAGGAGTTCCGCCCGCTGCGCCTGCAGAACGGTCTCTATATCCAGCGCTATGCCCCGATGCTGCGCATCGCCGTTCCTTATGGCCTGCTCTCCTCGCGCCAACTGCGCAAGCTGGCGCAGATCGCCCGCGACTACGACAAGGGCTACGCCCACATCAGCACCCGGCAGAACGTGCAGTTCAACTGGCCGGAGCTGGAAGACGTGCCGGAAATCCTCGCCGAGCTGGCCACCGTGCAGATGCACGCGATCCAGACCAGCGGCAACTGCATCCGCAACACCACCACCGACCAGTTCGCCGGCGTCGCCCGCGACGAGCTGGTGGACCCGCGCCCCTGGTGCGAGATCATCCGCCAATGGTCCACCTTCCACCCCGAGTTCGCCCACCTGCCGCGCAAGTTCAAGATCGCGGTGAACGGCGCGGTGAGCGACCGTGCCGCCATCGAAGTGCACGACATCGGCCTGGAGGCGGTGAAGAACGAGGCCGGCGAGCTCGGCTTCCGCGTCTCGGTCGGCGGCGGCCTGGGCCGGACCCCCATCGTCGGCAGCTTCATCAAAGAATTCCTGCCCTGGCAGCACCTGCTCGGCTACCTGGATGCCATCCTGCGCGTCTACAACCGCTATGGCCGGCGCGACAACAAGTACAAGGCGCGGATCAAGATCCTGGTCAAGGCGCTGACCCCGGAGGTCTTCGCCGAGCGCGTCGAGGCCGAATGGGCCAACCTCAAGGACGGACCGAGCACCCTCACCGAGGCGGAAGTCCAGCGCGTCGCCGCGCATTTCGTCGATCCGGCCTACAAGGCCCTCGACGACCTCGACGAATCCCTCGCCCGGCTCGACGCGGAGCACCCCGGCTTCG
The DNA here is from genome assembly GCF_001813025.1 of Pseudomonas sp. HMSC066A08. Taxonomy (NCBI): domain Bacteria; kingdom Pseudomonadati; phylum Pseudomonadota; class Gammaproteobacteria; order Pseudomonadales; family Pseudomonadaceae; genus Pseudomonas; species Pseudomonas sp. HMSC066A08. The sequence continues at coordinate 301,587 of NZ_KV811281.1, read as the reverse complement.
CCCGCTGGCGCGCACGTAACACCTTCGCTCACAAGAAGCCCGGCTACGTCGCCGTGACGCTCTCGCTGAAGCCAACCGGCACCGCGCCGGGAGACGTCACCGACAAGCAACTGGACGCCATCGCCGATCTCGCCGACCGCTACAGCTTCGGCGAGGTGCGCAACAGCCATAACCAGAACATCATCCTCGCCGACGTCGAGCAGGGCGAACTCTTCGCCCTCTGGGGCGAACTGCGCGAACTGGGCTTCGCCACCCCCAACGTAGGCCTGCTGACCGACATCATCTGCTGCCCGGGCGGCGACTTCTGCTCCCTGGCCAACGCCAAGTCGATCCCGATCGCCGAGGCCATCCAGCGCCGCTTCGACAACCTCGACTACCTGTTCGACATCGGCGACATCGACCTGAACATCTCCGGCTGCATGAACGCCTGCGGC
>NZ_KV811281.1:253388-301053 GCF_001813025.1 Pseudomonas sp. HMSC066A08 | reverse complement strand
TCTCCGGCTGCATGAACGCCTGCGGCCATCACCATGTCGGCCACATCGGCATCCTCGGGGTCGACAAGAAAGGCGCGGAGTTCTACCAGGTCTCCCTCGGCGGCAGCTCGGCGCGCGACGCCAGCCTCGGGCAGATCCTCGGCCCGTCCTTCGCCCAGGAGCAGATGGCCGACGTGATCGACAAGATCATCCAGGTTTACGTGGAACGCCGGACCGAGGAAGAACCCTTCATCGACACCTTCCGCCGTATCGGTATCGACCCGTTCAAGGAGCGCGTATATGCAGCGAATCATTAAGGACCGCCAGGTGGTCGACGACCGCTGGCACTTGCTGCCCAAGGACGCGACCCTGGAAAGCGTGCCCAACAGCGACGACGTGATCATCCCGCTGGCCCTGTGGCTCGAGCATGGCCCGGCCCTGCGCGGCCGCGATGGCGGCCTGGGGGTCTGGCTGGACGCGGACGAGGAGCCGGAAAGCATCGCCGGCGACCTCGACAGGTTCCAGGTGATCGCGGTGAACTTCCCCGCCTTTACCGATGGCCGCGGCTTCAGCAGCGCGCGCCTGCTGCGCGAGCGCTACGGCTATAAGGGCGAGATCCGCGCGATCGGCGACGTGCTGCGCGACCAGTTGTTCTTCATGCGCCGCTGCGGCTTCGACGCCTATGCCATCCGTGCCGACCGCAGCCCGGAAGACGCCCTGGCCAGCCTGGACGACTTCAGCGAGGTCTACCAGACCTCGGTGGAGCAGCCGCTGCCGCTGTTCCGCCGCCGCGGCTGACCCCCGCCTTGACGAAAAAGCCCCGCAGCCGCGGGGCTTTTTCATTCCCGAGGTCACGGACCCTCAGACCGCCCGCACGCTGTCCCAGGCCACCTGCGCCAGCAGTTCGCGACAGTCGGCCAACGCCACCCGGGTTCGCCCGGCCAGCCACTGGCGGGCAAGGTCGTGGGCCGGGCCGATCACCACCGAAGCAAAGCAGTCGTCCGGCATCTCGCGGAACAGGCCCTCGGCCCGATATCCCGCCAGCGCCGCATGGATCCGCGCGAAGTGCGCCTGGTTGTCGGCCCGCAGGCGCTCGCCCAGCTCCCCCGCCTCCACCCGCCCGCGGCTGTGCAGGATGAAGCGTGCCCAGTCGGGATTCGTCACGACCCAGTCGATGTAGCTGGTGACCAGCAACCTGACCGTTTCCTCGGCGCTGCGCGCCCTGGCGAAGCCGGCCTCGAGCAACGCCGCGTACTGGCCGATGCCGGCCAGGTACAGTTCGCCATGGATGCGTTCCTTGTTGCCGAAATGGTGGTAGAGGCTGCCGATGCTCGCTCCGGAACGGTCGCGGATCATCTCGATGGTGGTGGCGTCTACGCCATGCTCGCTGAAGCAGGCCAGGGCGGCCTGGAGAATCTCGTCTTTGCGGGAAGAACGGCCCATGTCGGTCCTTGTCGTTAATCGTCGAAACGCTGACTAGAATATTTTTCTAGAATAAATTTCCAACCTTCGTATACTGCCCCGGTGCGCACACATCTTCAATCCTGAAACGCCCGGAGTTTTCCATGAGTCAGATGATGCAGATGTACCAGCAGGTCGGCCCGGCCCAGTTCAGCGCCATGATCGGCCAGTTCGCCCCCTATTTCGCCAGCATCGCCCCGCAGTTCGTCGAACTGCGTCCCGGCTATGCCGAAGTCACCTTCCCCAAGCGCCGCGAGGTGCTGAACCATATCGGCACGGTGCATGCCATCGCCCTGTGCAATGCCGCCGAACTGGCCGCCGGGACCATGACCGACGCCTCGATTCCCGCCGGCCATCGCTGGATTCCGCGCGGCATGACCGTCGAGTACCTGGCCAAGGCCACTGGCGACGTGCGCGCGGTGGCCGACGGCAGCCAGATCGACTGGCAAGCCACCGGCAACCTGGTGGTGCCGGTGGTCGCCTATGTCGACGACAAGCCGGTATTCCGCGCCGAGATCACCATGTACGTCAGCCAGGCCTGACCGCCAAGGCGCCCCGGCCGTGCTTTCGGCCGGCTGGAGGCGCCCTGGCGGCCAGCTCTATTCTCGAAGCCGCGAGCAGACCACGGAGACCGGCATGAACCCTCCGCAACCACGCCTCATCGATAACGGCAACGGCCATCCGCTGGCCAGCCATTGGTACCGGCCTGCCGGGGAGCCGCGCGGCTACCTCCTGATCGTCCCGGCGATGGGAGTGGAACAGCGGTTCTACGCGCCCTTCGCCGCCTGGCTGGCAGAGCGCGGCTACCTGGCCATCACCTTCGACTACCTGGGCATGGGGCAATCGCGCAACGGCTCGCTGCGCGGTCTCGAGGTCGATGTGCTGGGCTGGGCCCGTCATGACTGCAGCGCCATGCTCGCTGCCGCGCTCGCCGAGAGCGGGAGCAAGCCCCTGTACTGGATCGGCCATAGCCTGGGTGGCCAGATCCTGCCCTTCGTCGAAGGGCGCGAGCGTATCGAAAGGGTCTTCAGCATCGCCAGCGGCAGTGGCTACTGGAAGGAAAACAGCCCGCGGTTGCGCAACAAGGTCTGGTTGTTCTGGTACCTCGTCGCGCCCCTGCTGACGCCGCTGCTCGGCTATTTTCCCGGGCGCCGCCTGGGCATGGTCGGCGACCTGCCGCGCGGGGTGATCGAACAATGGCGACGCTGGTGCCTGCATCCGCAGTACGCCCTCGCGGATGGCGAGGCTATCCGCCGCGCCTTCTCCGCAGTACGCACGCCCATCGTGTCGCTGTCGTTCACCGACGATGAAATGATGTCCCGACGCAGCATCGAGTCTCTGCTGGGCTTCTACCGCGAAGCGCCGAAAACCGCCTGGCGCATCGCTCCCGAGGAAATCGGCGCCCGCCACATCGGCCATTTCGGCTTCTTCCGGCCGCAGTTCGCCGAATCGCTATGGGCGGGCTACCTGTTGCCGGAGCTGGGCTCCGGCAACGCCCTCAGCCGAGGTTGACCAGCACCCGGCCGACCAGCTTGCCGGCGAGGATCTGGTTGATCGCCCCCGGCAGCTCTTCGAGGGCGATCTCGCGCGCCACCTCTTCGAGGTTGTCGAGCTTCCATTGCAGCGACAGCTTGTCCCACATGGATGCCTTGACCACCAGCGGCAGCTCCACCGAATCCACCCCGAGCAGGTTGACCCCGCGCAGGATGAACGGTAGCACCGAGGCCTTGAAGCCGGCGCCGGCGGTCAGGCCGCAGCAGGCGACGCTGCCACCGTACTGCAACGACTTGACCACGTTGAAGAGGATGTCGCCGCCGACGGTGTCCACCGCGCCGGCCCACTGCTCCTTGAGCAACGGTTTGTCGACGCCATCGGCCACAGTGGCGCGATCGAGGATCTGCTTGGCCCCCAGGCGGTTGAGGAACTCGGCCTGTTCCAGCTTGCCGGTGGCGGCCGCCACGGTGTAGCCGAGCTTGGCCAGCAGCTCCACGGCGATACTGCCGACCCCGCCGCTGGCGCCGGTGACCAGCACCGAGCCATGGTCGGGGCGCAGGCCGCTGCGCTCCAGCTTTTCGACGCAGAGCGCCGCGGTCAGGCCGGCGGTGCCGAGGATCATCGCCTCGCGCAGGCTCAGGCCTTGCGGGCGCTTGATCACCCAGGCCGCGGGCACGCGGATGTACTGGCCGAAACCGCCGGCGGTGTTCATGCCCAGGTCGTAGCCGGTGACGATCACCTCGTCGCCGGCCGCGAACTCGGCCACCGAGGACTCGGCGACCACACCGGCGGCATCGATGCCAGGGGTATGCGGGTACTTGCGGGTCACCCCGCGGTTGCCGCTGGCGGACAGCGCATCCTTGTAGTTCAGCGAGGAATACTGCACGCGGATCAGTACGTCGCCCGCCGGCAGGTCGCCGGTATCGCGCTCGACCACCTGCGTTTCGTAAACGCCGTGGGGCGCTTCCGTCACCCACAACGCCTTGAATACAGCCATTTCGACCTCCTCTCGTGAAAACCCTGAAGACAGCGTGTTCGTCCCTGTCGGCGCCGGCCTATTGCCAGAACTTCTGCTGGTTGAGCCGCCCCCACCAGGTCACCAGCACGCGGTCGATAACCACGCTGGCGGCCAGGCCGACGCGTTCCTGCAGACTCTTGCGCTCGACGAATTGCACCTGGTAGACATCGCGCTCCCCGGCCTGCTCGGCCAGGTACTCGTCGCTGGTCTTGAGTTCGTCCACCAGCAGCTTGCCCAGTGCGGCCTGGCCCAGCCAGACCTCGCCGGTGGCGATCTCGTCCATGTTCAGTTGCGGCCGGTAGTGGGCCACGAAGTTCTTGAACAGTTCGTGGGTCACCTCCAGGTCTTCCTGGAACTTTTCCCGGCCCTTCTCGGTGTTCTCGCCGAATACCGTCAGCGTACGCTTGTATTCGCCGGCGGTAAGCACCTCGAAGTCAATATCGTGCTTCTTCAACAGCCGGTGGACGTTGGGCAACTGCGCCACCACGCCGATCGAGCCGAGGATGGCGAAGGGCGCGGAAAGGATCCGATCGCCGATGCAGGCCATCATGTAGCCGCCGCTGGCCGCCACCTTGTCGACGCACACGGTCAGCGGTACGCCGGCCTGGCGGATGCGCGCCAGCTGCGAGGCCGCCAGGCCGTAGCCATGGACCATGCCACCACCGCTTTCCAGGCGCAGCACCACCTCGTCGTCCTTGCCCGCCATGCTCAGCACCGCAGTCACTTCGTGGCGCAGCTGCTCGGTAGCGGAGGCCTTGATGTCACCGTCGAAATCGAGCACATAGACCCGCGACTTCTGTTCAGGATGTTTCTTCGCCTGCTTCGCCGCCTTGCTCTCCTCCTTGCGCAAGGCCTTGAGGCTGGCCTTGTCGAGGACGCTGTGGCGGACCCGCTCGCGCAGGTCCTTGTAGAAATCGTTGAGCTTCTGCACGTCGAGATGCCCGCCTGCGCCGCGCCGGCCGCGGCCGCGCAGGGCGACGATCACCACCAGCACCACGATGATCGCCGCCAGCACGGTCACGGTCCTGGCCAGAAAGCCCGCATATTCGGCAATGAACTCCACACAACCCCCTCTCTACTGTTGACGCACCCGTCTACGGGCGACACGATTGCGCAAGCATACCCAGGCCACCGACGGGCGGCCAGCGATGCCACTGCCTGGAGAGCCTTTGCAGGGCGCGCCCGGAGCAGCCGATAAAGGCAGCGAATGACATTCAAACAAGCGTATGTTTTTTCGTTGACAGCCCTGGGTGATCCTCATACCCTCGCGGAACTTTCACCCGCCGAGGTCCGCCCGTGGGCAGCATCTACCTGATTCGACATGGCCAGGCGTCGTTCGGTGCCGACGACTACGACGTGCTGTCGCCGACCGGCATCCGCCAGGCGGAAATCCTCGGCGACCACCTGCTGAACCTCGGCGTCCGTTTCGACCGCGTCCTCAGCGGCGGCTTGCGCCGCCAGCAGCACACCGCCCGCGCCGCCCTCGAACGCCTGGAGTCCTCCGGGCTGGCCACGCCGGAGCTGGAAGTCGATCCGGCGTTCAACGAATTCGAAGCCGACGCGGTGATCCGCGCGCACCTGCCGGACCTGCTCGAGGAGCAGCCGGAAGCCCTGCACATCCTTCGCCATGCGGCCGAGCATCGGGCCGAGTTCCAGCGCCTGTTCTCCACCATCATCGCGCGCTGGGTTTCCGGCAACCATGAGAAAGATGGGCTGGAAAGCTGGCAGGAATTCCTCGATAAGGTCCATGACGGTCTTCGTCGTCTACTGGCGCAGGCCAGCGGCAAGGACAGGGTCGCCGTGTTCACCTCCGGCGGCACCATCACCGCCCTGCTCCAGCTGATCGTCGGCGTTCCGCCGCTCAAGGCCTTCGAGCTGAACTGGCAGATCGTCAATACCTCGCTGACTCGCCTGAAATTCCGCGGCGAGGAAGTGTCCCTGGCTTCCTTCAACAGTCACGTGCACCTGGAACTGTTGAAGGCGCCGGAACTCATCACCTATCGATGAGCCGGCCTACCGCGACCGTTCCGGTCGCCGAAAAAACCCTAGAAGAAAGGAATAGAACCCATGACCACCGTTGCTGACATCGTCTCCACCATGAAAAGCAAGTTCAACGCCAGCGCGGCCGCCGGCCTGGATCTGGTGTTCCAGTTCAACATCGAAGACGGCGACAACCACTACCTGGTCGTCAAGGACGGTACCTGCGAAGTGGTACAGGGCGACGCCGAGAATCCCAACGTCACCCTGATCATGGACAGCGAAACCCTGAAGGGCATCACCAGCGGCGAGACCGACGGCATGCAGGCCTTCATGGCCGGCAAGCTGCGCGCCGAAGGCGACATGATGCTGGCGATGAAGCTGGGCGAACTGTTCCCGGTCTGACCGTTTCCGGCGCCATGCCAGAAGGAAAACCGGAGTCCCTCGCGGCTCCGGTTTTTTTTCGTCCGGCATTCCTCCAGGCCGACGATCAGGGACCGTGATGGAGCGGCAACACGCTTGCCCATAACGCCCGGCGGCGGCTTGTGAGGCCCGGGAGAGGGCATTAGATTAGCCAATGATCGCCGGTCACCATCATTGCGCAGCCTGATGCGCGCACCGGCTCCCGCGGCTCCGCCGTGGCACCACGAGAAGGGAACCCCATGTCGCTGACCGACCAATCCACTCGCATTCGCGCCGGCGAAGAACTCGACGCCGACGTCATCGACCCGTACCTGAAAGCCCATATCCCCGGCCTCGAAGGCACTCCGAAGATCAGCCAGTTCCCCGGTGGCGCGTCCAACCTGACCTACCTGATCGAGTATCCGCGCCAGGAGTTCGTCCTGCGTCGCCCGCCATTCGGCCACAAGGCCAAGTCGGCCCACGACATGGGCCGCGAATACCGCATCCTGAACCAGTTGAACGCAGGCTTCCCCTACTGCCCGAAAGCCTACCTCTACTGCACCGACGAGTCGGTGATCGGCGCCGAGTTCTACGTCATGGAACGGGTCAAGGGCATCATCCTGCGCGCCGAACTGCCGCCTGAGCTGAATCTCGACGAACAACAGACCCGCAGCCTGTGCAAGAGCTTCATCGACAAGTTCGTCGAGCTGCACAACGTCGACTACGCCGCCTGCGGACTGGCCGACCTGGGCCGCCCGGACGGCTACGTGCAGCGCCAGATCGCCGGCTGGACCGACCGCTACGAGAAGGCCCTGACCCCCGACGCACCGCTCTGGGAGCCGGTCAAGGCCTGGCTCAAGGACAAGCAGCCGGCCGATCACCACAAGCCGGGCATCGTGCACAACGACTACCGCTTCGACAACGTGATCCTCGACCCGGACAACCCGATGCAGATCATCGGCGTGCTGGACTGGGAACTGGCCACCCTCGGCGATCCGCTGATGGACCTCGGCAACACCCTCGCCTACTGGGTGGAAGCCGGCGACCCGGCTCCGGTGCAACTGACCCGCCGCCAGCCCAGCCACCTGCCGGGCATGCTGACCCGCCGGGAGTTCGCCGACTACTACGCCGAGCGGGCCGGGATCCCGCCGATCGACAACCTGGACTTCTACTACACCTATGGCCTGTTCCGTCTTGCCGGCATCGTCCAGCAGATCTACTACCGCTACTACCACGGGCAGACCCAGGACAAGCGTTTCGCCCAGTTCGTGCAGATGAACAAGCTGCTGGAGCAGATGAGCCTGCAAGCCATCGAGCGCTCCCGCCTGTAACCGACCACTACAAGGGGATAGCCCATGTCCAAGACCCACCTGTTCGACCTCGACGGCAAGATCGCCTTCGTTTCCGGCGCCAGCCGCGGCATCGGCGAGGCGATAGCCAAGCTGCTGGCCCAGCAAGGCGCCCACGTGATCGTCTCGAGCCGCAAGATCGAGGGCTGCCAGGCGGTCGCCGACGCGATCAGCGCGGAGGGCGGCAAGGCCACCGCGATCGCCTGCCACATCGGCGAGATGGAGCAGATCCAGAACGTCTTCGCACAGATCCGCGAGCAATTCGGCCGCCTCGACATCCTGGTCAACAACGCCGCCACCAACCCGCAGTTCTGCAACGTACTGGAAACCGACCTCGGCGCCTTCCAGAAGACCGTCGACGTCAACATCCGCGGCTACTACTTCATGTCCATCGAGGGCGGCAAGCTGATGAAGGAACACGGCGGCGGCAGCATCATCAACGTGGCCTCGATCAACGGCGTATCGCCCGGCGAGTTCCAGGGCATCTACTCGGTGACCAAGGCCGCCGTGATCAGCATGACCAAGGTCTTCGCCAAGGAATGCGCGCAGTTCGGCATCCGCTGCAACGCCCTCCTGCCCGGGTTGACCGACACCAAGTTCGCTTCGGCGCTGGTGAAGAACGACGCGATCCGCAACCTCGCCCTGCAGCGCATCCCGCTCAAGCGCGTGGCCGAGCCGAGCGAAATGGCAGGCGCCGTGCTCTACCTGGCAAGCGAAGCGTCCAGCTACACCACCGGCGTGGCGCTGAACGTCGACGGCGGCTTCCTTTCCTGACGGAACGGCGAACGCCCGAAGAGGGAGCCATGGCTCCCTCTTTTCATTTCAGAGCCAATGCCTCGCACCAGCGCGGGACAGGCGCCCTGCGGCTATTCACCTGTGTTCTCGGGTAGCCGGACGAGTACCCCCTTAGGCGTTACCCGTCGCTTCCGCTTCAATTGCCGACCCGCCAGCCACCGTTCACCGACACCACCGTTCCGGTGACGAACCCCGCCTCGGGCGAGGCCAGCCAGGCCACCGCCGCGGCGATGTCCTCGACCCGGCCGGTCCTGCCCAGCGGGGTCTCGCCGACGATGGCGGCGACCCGTTGCGGATCGAGGCCGCCGGCAAAGAACCGGGTCTCGGCGATATAACCCGGCGCCACGCTGTTCACCGTGATCCCGCGCGAACCGAGTTCCCGCGCCAGGGCCACGCCGAAGCCATGCAGGCCAGCCTTGGCCGCCGCGTAGCCCAGCGCACCGGGACTGCCGCTACCGGTCTGCGCGGCGATCGATCCGATATGGATGATCCGCCCGCCCTCTTCCGCGAAATGCGGCAGCACCGCCAGCGACATGAGGAACGCGCTTTTCAGGTTGCCGTCCAGCAGCGCATCCCATTCCCGCTCGGCCTCTGCCAGCGGAGTGGTGGCGGCGATCTTGCGGGTGAACCCGGCATTGTTCACCAGCACGTCGAGCCCTTGGAAGGTGTCGCCGACCCAGGCGGCCACCGCCTCGACAGCTTCGCGGCGGGAAAGATCGGCGGCCATCCAGGGCACGCCGCCCAACTCGGCGGCAGCGCGTTGCAGGCGCTGGGAATCACGGGCCACCAGGGCGATCCGATAACCCTGTTGCCGAAGGCGCCGGGCGATGGCCAGGCCGATGCCCGACGAGCCACCGGTGACCAGGGCGGTACGGTGGGTTGGAGAATGAGTGTGCATGACGGGCTTCCTCTGTGATGGATGGAACGCCTCGTCTGGCCAGAGCGAGCGTACGGATGGATTCTCGACGGATTCGCCGCGATATATCCAATACTGTCTTTCTTAACTCACCATATCCGGGAGATATCGCAATGGCCGACTTGCGCCAGTTCCGCCAGTTCGTCGCGGTTGCCGAGGAGCTGAGCTTCCGCCGCGCCGCTGAGCGCCTGCACATGGCCCAGCCACCGCTGACCACTGCGATCCGGCGGCTGGAAGAAGAAGTCGGCGCCAGCCTGCTGGAGCGTGACAACCGTATCCATCGCCTGACGCCGGCGGGCCGCGCGTTCCTCGACGAAGCCCGGCGCACCCTGGCCCAGGCCGAACGCACCCTGGCAGCCGCGCGCAGCGCCGCCAGCGGACGAAGAACGTTGCGCCTGGCGTTCGTCGACAGCACCATCAACATTCTGCTACCGCGCATACTCCAGGCGTTCCGCCAACAGCATGGCGCGCTGGACTTCCAGCTCCAGGAAGACACCACCGCGGGGCAACTGGAGGCGTTGCGCGAAGACCGCATCGATGCCGGCCTGATCGTCCTGCCGGTCGACCGCCAGCCCGGCCTGTACACGCATCTACTGGTGGACGGCGACATGCGCGTGGCATTGCCCGAAGGGCATCGGCTGGCACGCCATGCGCGCCTGCGCCTGGAACAACTGGCCGGAGAACCCTGGCTGCTGTTCCCACGGCACTATGGGCCGGGCATGCACGACCTGATCGTCGCCGCCTGCGCGGCAGCCGGCTTCGTCCCGGAGGTGGTGCAGGAGGCGCGGCAGATGCAGACCATCGCCGGGCTGGTGGCCGGCGGCATCGGCGTCGCGCTAGTGCCTTCGCTGCTACAGCCGTTGCGCCCACCGGGAGTCATCTTTCGTCCCCTGCAAGGGCGGCGGGCGCGAATTCCCTATCGGCTGGCGCTGGCCTACCGCACGCCGTCGGAACTCATCGAACGCTTTCGCGAAACCGCCCAGGCGATCGCCGCCGCCCCGGCTTTTCGCGTGGCCTAGCGCCAGTCCCTGAGTGCCTCCTCGGCCGCCAGGTTCATCGGCTCGGCAAGCAGCCCGGCGACACCGTAGTTCACCGCGAACACCGCCTTGTCCGCCATCGGCAGGAAGGTCACCCGTCCCGCCAGCGGCTCGAACAGGAACAGATCGTGCTCGCCGGCCCGCAGCCAGCGCCAGAGATCGACCCCCAGCGGACTCTGCGACAAGCCCAGGCGGCGGCCGCGGGACTGCTGCTCGAGGGCCAGGAAGCGGCCGCTGAGCGCGTCGAGGCGATAACCCGGCGCCAGGCCGATCAACGCGGCCAGCCCCTTCCAGCGGAAAATCCGCGCGTCCAGTTGCCAGAGTTCGCCGTCCAGCACCACGCTGCGCTCGTTGGCGCCCTCCTGGATCAGCACCCGGTAGCGCTGCGGCCCTTCGGCCTGGAAGCTCAGGGTGGCCATCGGCTGCTCGGACTTGAGCAGCGAGTAGCTGCGCAGGTCCCAGGCGAGCACCAGCAGCAGCGCCGCCACGGCGACGAAGGCCAGGCCGCAGGTACCGCGCAGCCAGCCGAGGAACCAGGTGCGTTCGAAGAGGATGCGCACCGCGACCAGGGCGGCCAGCAAGGCCAGTAACGCGAATGCCCAGGCCAGACCGTCGTACTGCATGCAAGCGATTCCTTCTGCGTGAAATTGCGGGCATTATGCGCACCCCTCCTCCCGACGGCCAGCGAGGCCGTTTCCCGATTGGAAGCAGGTCCGGTTTTTCATGCCCTTCGAACTCGCGATAGACCCCAGCACCCTGATCATCCTGGCCGTGGTGGCCTTTCTCGCCGGCTTCATCGACGCCATCGCCGGCGGCGGCGGCCTGTTGACCATCCCTGCGCTGCTCACCGCCGGGGTCCCGCCGCACCTGGCGCTGGGTACCAACAAGCTGAGCTCGACCTTCGGTGCGGCGACCGCCAGCTACACCTTCTACCGGCGCAAGCTGTTCCATCCCGGGAAGTGGCGCAACGGTCTGCTCGCCACCGCGATCGGCGCCGCCATAGGTGCCTGGGCGGCTCACCTGCTGCCCGCCGAGTGGCTGAACCGGATGCTCCCGGTGGTGGTATTCACCTGCGGCCTCTACATGCTCTTCGGCGGCACGCCGAAGGCGCCGCTGGACGCCAATGCGCCGGTCGGACGCAAGCGCCAGTGGCCGCAGGGCCTCGCCCTGGGCTTCTACGACGGTGTGGCGGGACCGGGCACCGGAGCGTTCTGGACCGTCAGCTCGCTACTCATGTACCCGCTGGACCTGGTCCGCGCCAGCGGTGTGGCGCGGAGCATGAACTTCGTCAGCAACATCGTGGCGCTGGCGGTGTTCGTCGCCTCCGGCCAGGTGATCTGGTTGCTCGGCCTGTGCATGGGTGCGTCACTGATGGTCGGCGCCTATTTCGGCGCGCGCACCGCCATCGGCGGCGGGGCGAAGTTCATTCGCCCGGTGTTCATCCTGGTGGTCCTGGCGCTGACCGCGCGGCTAGCCTGGCAGCACTGGTTCAGCGGCGCCTGAGCGGCGCGCCAGGTACAGGTCGATCAGGTGCCGGGCGATCGAGCGCTGCGCCGGTAGCGGCGGCAAGGCATCGAGGGAGAACCACTGGGCGTCCTCGATCTCGTCCTCCTGCGGGACGATCTCGCCGGATACGTACTCGGCGTGGAAACCGAGCATCAGCGAATGCGGGAACGGCCAGTTCTGGCTGCCGATGTATTGGAGATTGGCGACCTCCACCCCGACCTCTTCGCGCACCTCGCGGACCACGCACTGCTCCACCGACTCGCCGGCCTCGACGAAGCCGGCCAGGGTACTGTAGACCCCCGGCACGAAGCGCGGCGAACGCGCCAGCAACACCTCGTCGCCCCGGGTCACCAGGACGATCATGCTCGGCGACAAGCGCGGGTACTGGTGCAACCCGCACTGCGGACACTGCATCACCCGCTCGTGGTCCTGCGCCTGCATGCGTGTGCCGCAATTGCCGCAGAAACGGTTGTGGCGCGCCCAGATGCCGATCTGGCTGGCATAGCCGAGCATGCAGAACTGATCGAAATCGCCGTGCAGCATGAATTGCCGCAACGGCGCCCAGGCCATGCCCGGCAGCTCGATCGGCTCGTCCAGTTCCAGCACGTAGACCGGCTCGCCCTGCCAATGGCCGACCCCATGTTCGGCGAGCAGCGGGAGTTCCTGGCGCTTCAGCCATTCGCGGGGGAACAGCAGGCCGTTGTCGTCCTGGAGGAAGCGCTGCTGACAGTGCGCGAGCACCCAGCCGCCGACCTGGGCGGTAGCCGGCCGACCTGCCTGCCAGCGGAACTCGCCGGCCATCAGGCGGCCACCGGCAGTCCGAGCGCCTTGACGCTGGCGCTGGCGAGGTCGAGGACGTCCGGCTGGCCCTGCGGACGCAGCACGGCACCGCCCTCGAGATAGTATTCGAGACTGGTCAGGGCGTCGGCGAGGGTTTCCAGCATCTGTTCCGACGGCATCTGCGCGGTCTCGATCATGCGCTGCTGGATGTAGTCGGCGCAGCCGCCGACCAGCAGCGCGGCGCGCTCCTGACCGAGGAACCAGAGACCACCCCGGACCGCCTGCAGGCTGGCCGGGACGTTGGCCAGGTTGAGCTTGTCGCCATTGGATTCCAGGTACGCGGTGATCGCACGCTTGGCCAGGGCCAGGCCGGCCTTGGCCTCCTCGATCACCACGATGCGCGCCTCGGCCAACTGGTGCACGGCAAATGCATCGGCTTCCTGCCCGGGCTCCGCCGGAGTCGGCCGGATGATGCGGCGCTCGCCGCGCTCGAGGTTGCCGACCATGCTTTCCACGTAGAGCACCGCATCGGCCAGGCGCAGCAACGCCGGCGGCGAATCGGCGACGCCGCTGGCAGCCCAGGCGGCCACGGTGGGTAGCTGGGTCTGCAGGGCGGTGCCGGCCGAGTTCAGGCCGACCATGCCGAGGGTCTTGCTCAGCTTGCCCAGTTGCGCATGCAGGTTGGTCAGGCTGTCCGGCTGGGCCACGCCGCGCTCGATCAGGTCGAGCATGTCCTTGACGCCGGCGAGTTCCTCGCGGATCGCCGTGGACAGCGAACGCATCACCGACTGGCCGGGACCGGACAAGCGCTGCGATTCCTCTTCCAGCAAGTGGTCGGTGAACGGCAGCGGCGCCAGCCCATGCAGTTCGCGGACCTCGCGCGAACGCGGGCCCTGGCCATCGGACAGCGCCACCAGGTAAAGCAGTTCCTTGAGCAGATGGCGCGGCGCCTCGTAGGCAGGGCCGATCAGCAATTGCTTGAGCTCGCGGTCGATGCGCGAGAACAGTTGCTTACGCGACTTGCGTGGCAACAGTTGGCCATCGACGATCGACTCGATCGCCGCGGCGCCGATCCAGCACAGCCGCGAACGGGCCACCCCGCCGTGCAGGCTGTCGAGGCGCGCCAGCGCGCGGCCCATCAACTTGAGGCTGGGATAGAGGTTCTGTTCGCGGATCAGCCCGAGCAGGCCGATCTGGTACATGTGGCGCATCCGCCGGCTTTCCTCGCCCAGTTCGGCTTCGGAAGGCAGGTGGTCGATGGCGGTGCTCGGCGGCCGCGGGATATCCAGGCGGGCGCTGAAGAAGAAACTTTCCGGCAGCGCCGGCTGCCCTGCGGCACAGCGCACTTCGTTGATCGCCGGCAAGAGCAGTTCGGGGATCTCCTGGCGATTGGCCTCGACGTTCTCCAGGTAGCGGCGCAGCACGTACAGGGCGTTGCCCAGGGCTGCCAGCTGGCCGTCGCGCTCCTCGCTGACGCCGGTGGGAATGTCGGTCGCCAGCTGCAGGGCTTCCTGGGCCAGCAGCTCGGCGCCGGCCAGCTCGATCAGGTTGAGGGTGCCGCGGATCTGTTGCAGGCATTCGACGGCGTGCTGCAGCAGGCTGCCGTTCTGCCGCTCGGCAATGAACTGCTCAAGACCCTGTTCGGCCTGTTCCATGGTGGCGAACAACTCGTCGCGCACCAGACTGAGGGACGTGGCTCCTGTGACCATCGGCCTAGTGCGCCTCCCGCGCAAGAATATACAACGGCATCAATCAGCAAATTCCGGCTTCTGCTTGGCCATATGCGCGGCCATCGCCACCCGCAGGTCGGCGGACTGGAGCATGGCGGCGTTCCAGGTAGCGACGTACTCGAGGCCGTCGTCGACCCGGTGGTCGCGCATATAGCGGATCATTTCCTTGGTACCACGGATGGCGATCGGCGACTTCGCGGCGATCTGCCGCGCCAGTTCGAAGACCCCATCCATCAATGCGGCCTGGTCCGCGTAGGTACGATTGACCAGGCCGATGCTCCGTGCCTCTTCGCCGTCGACCATGCGCCCGGTGTAGGCCAGCTCGCGCATCATGCCATCGCCGATGATCCGCGGCAGGCGTTGCAGGGTGCCGACGTCGGCGGCCATGCCGATGTCGATCTCCTTGATCGAGAACTGCGCGTCGGCGGTCGAGTAGCGCATGTCGCAGGCCGAGACCAGGTCGATGGCACCGCCCAGGCAGTAGCCCTGGATCGCCGCGAGCACCGGCTTGCGGCAATTGTCGACCGCGTTGAACGAGGCCTGCAGCTCGAGGATCTTGCGACGCAGGGCGTCGGCGTTGCGGCCGACGTCCTTGCCCAGCTGGCTGCCGACCTGGGCCAGCAGCATCAGGTCGATCCCCGAGGAAAAATGCTTGCCCGCCCCGGACAGCACGACCACCCGCACTTCGTCGGTATCGTCGACCCAGCGGAAGATCTCGATGATCTCGCGCCAGAAGTCCTGGTTCATGGCATTGATCTTGTCCGGACGGTTGATCTGGACGTGGGCGATCTTGTCTGCCAGCTCCACACGGAATGCGTTGTACTCGGTCACGGCGATAGTCCTCGGCAGAGCAACTGCGCTGTCAGAACGCAGAGATTTTTGTTGTGCGGAAAATCCCGCAACTATAACAAGGGCGAGCCAAATGTCGATGCTGCACTATGTGATGCACGGCACGCCCATTGATACCGCAATCTCTTCGATGATTGCGCTAAACGCTTGATCCAACGAAAGTCCTGCTGGCATTTTCAGTCTTTTCCTTGCCGTGGAGTCCATCGTGAGCAGTCCCCTGAGCCAGGCTTTCGCACAGAACTTCCTCGGGCATTCGCCACGCTGGTACAAGCTGACGGTGCTCGCCTTCCTCTTGCTCAACCCCCTGCTGCTATGGCTGGCCGGGCCGGTGACAAGCGCCTGGGTGCTGGTCGGCGAGTTCATCTTCACCCTGGCCATGGCGCTGAAATGCTATCCGCTGCAGCCGGGCGGCCTGTTGGTGCTGGAGGCGCTGCTGCTCGGCCTGGCTACCCCCGAGGCGCTCTATGCGGAGTTGCAGCACAACTTCCCGGTGCTCCTGCTGTTGATGTTCATGGTCGCCGGCATCTACTTCATGAAGGACCTGCTGCTCCTGCTGTTTTCCCGCCTGCTGCTCGGCGTGCGCTCGAAGACCCTGCTATCGCTCCTGTTCTGCCTGCTGGCCGCCCTCCTCTCGGCCTTCCTCGACGCCCTCACCGTGACCGCCGTGGTGATCAGCGTGGCGGTGGCATTCTTCGCCGTGTACCACCGGGTCGCTTCGGGGCAGCGCGCCAGCGAGGACTACGATCCCGCCACCGACCGCCAGGTCCCCGAGCTGCACCGGGCGCATCTCGAGGAATTCCGCGCCTTCCTCCGCAGCCTGCTCATGCACGCGGCGGTCGGCACCGCGCTGGGCGGCGTCTGCACCCTGGTGGGAGAGCCGCAGAACCTGCTGATCGGCCACGAGGCCGGCTGGCATTTCGTCGAGTTCTTCCGCCAGGTCGCGCCGGTTTCCATGCCGGTGCTGGCGGCCGGCCTGCTGACCTGCGTGCTGCTTGAGAAGAGCCGCCGCTTCGGCTATGGCGCCCAGTTGCCGGCGGCAGTGCGCCAGGTGCTCGCCGAGTACGCCGCCAGCGAAAGCCGCAAACGCGGAGCGCAGCAGAAGGCCGCGCTGCTGGTGCAGGCCCTAGCGGCGCTGGTGCTGATCGTCGGGCTGGCCCTGCATGTCGCCGAGGTCGGCCTGATCGGCCTATTGGTGATCGTGCTGATCACTGCCTTCACCGGCATCACCGACGAACACCAGATCGGCCGCGCCTTCCAGGAAGCCCTGCCGTTCACCGCGCTGCTGGTGGTGTTCTTCGCGGTGGTCGCGGTGATCCACCAGCAGCACCTGTTCACCCCGATCATCCAGGCGGTGCTGGCGTTGCCGGCGGAACGCCAGCCGGGCATGCTGTTCATCGCCAACGGCCTGCTCTCGGCGATCAGCGACAACGTATTCGTCGCCACCATCTACATCACCGAGGTGAAACAGGCCCTGGATGCCGGCCACATGAGCCGCGAGCATTTCGACACCCTGGCGGTGGCGATCAATACCGGCACCAACCTGCCCAGCGTAGCGACGCCCAACGGCCAGGCGGCGTTCCTCTTCCTGCTGACCTCCTCCATCGCCCCGCTGGTGCGCCTGTCCTACGGCCGCATGGTCTGGATGGCGCTACCCTACACCCTGGTGATGGGCGGCCTGGGATGGTGGGCGGTCAGTCATTGGCTTTGAGCGTCGGCACTCCGTTGACCTGGTTGCGCCATTGCCGCCAGGTGTACATCGGGATACCGGCCATCAGCACCAGGAAGCCCCAGAAGATCGCCTGCTGGCCGGTGCCATACAGCGCCCATAGCGAGTAGGCGAAGCCCAGCGAGCCGATCACCAGCAATTGCCGGCGTGAACGCGGCGAGAACTCGTCCGGTCGCACCGCCAGCAGTTGCAACAGCGCGGCGGTGCAGAACGCGTAGGGGACCACCCCGGTCATGGTGCCGAGCAGAATGATCACGTTGAACACATCGACCAGATCGCCATGCCCGTCGACCATCACCAGCGCCGTCACCAGCAGCCCCGAGGCCAGCAGGCCATGGGCCGGCGCACCGTTCTTGTTGAGCTGGCCGAGCGACTCCGGGAACAGCCCGTCGCGCGCCGGAGCCACCGGGATCTGGCCCTGCAACAGGACCCAGCCATTGAGCGCGCCCAGGCAGGCGATCACCGCCCCGGCAGCCACCAGGTAGTAGCCCCAGTCGCCCATCAGGATCCGCGCCGCGTCGGCGAACGGCGAGGTGGAGCGGGCCAGCACCTCCGGCGGCATCAGGCCCTGCACCGCAGTGATCGAGAGGATGTAGAGGGCCGCTGCGGCCAGCGTGCCGAACAGGGTCGCACGGGGAATGGTGCGGCGCGGATCCTCGACGTCGTCGGCCGGCACGGTGGCCGACTCCAGGCCGATGAACGACCACAGGGTCAGCGCCGCAGTGGTGGCGATCGCCTGGGCATAGCCCATGTTCGGCAGCTCGCTGCGCGCCGGGATCGCCAGGTGCTCGGGATTGAAGTGGAACCAGCCGAGGATACCGACCAGCAACAACGGCAGCAGCTTGAGGATGGTCAGCAGGTTCTGCACCACGCTGAAGGTACCGATGCCCCGCAGGTTGATCAGGGTGCAGAGCCAGATCGCGGCGATGGCCACGCTGACCATCAGCAGCGGATCCGCCAGCGCCGGGATGAACACCCGCAGGTAGCCGACCAGGGTCACGGCGATCGCAGCGTTGCCGATCCAGGCGGCTTTCCAGTAGGTCCAGGCGCACAGGTAGCCGGCGAAGCTGCCGAAACCGTCGCGGGTATAGGCGTAGGGGCCGCCGGCGCCGGGGTTGACCCGCGCCAGGCGGGCGAAGGTCAGCGCCAGCAGCACCGCGCCGGTGCTCGACACCAGCCAGCCGAACAGACTGAGCCCGCCGAACGCCGCCAGGCTGGAGGGAAGCAGGAAGACTCCCGAACCGACCATGTTGCCGATCACCAGCGCGCTGCAGGTCCAGAACCCCATGCCGCGCTTGCCGGCCTTCTCTCCACCCGCCATCGACACCCCTTAGCCTGTCGGCCTCATTCCTTTATGCATTCAACGGTATAGCAGCGCCCGGACGGTCCGTCCTGATGCTGCAGGCCATGCACATCGGAGTCGAAACCAGGGAAGGCGCGCTCGAAGGTCCGCGCGAACTCGAGATAGTCGAGGATCGAGCGGGTCGCCTCGGTGAAGCGCTCACCCGGCATGATCAGCGGGATACCCGGCGGATAGGGTACCAGCATGACGGCCGCGATGCGCCCTTCCAAGCGAGCGATCGGTACCGCCTCGACCTCGCCGCGCACCAGCTTGTCGTAGGCCTCGGACGGCCGCATCGCGACCTCCGGCAGCACCGTGTACATGCGCTTCATGGCCTTCGCCGTGGCGTTGTCGCGGTAGCTGGCGTGCATGGCGTCGCTGAGGTCGCGCAGGCCCACGCCGTTGTAGCGCTTGCCGCCGGCCTGGGCCACGGACGGCAAGACATCGAGCAGCGGCAGGTTGGCGTCGTAACAGCGCTTGAATTCGAGCAGTTCGGTGACCAGGGTGCTCCACTTGCCCTTGGTGATGCCCATCGAGAACAGCACCAGGAAGGAGTAGAGACCGGTTTTCTCCACCACCAGGCCGCGCTCCCAGAGGAAGCGGCTGACGATGGCGGCCGGAATCCCCTGCTCGCTGAGCTTGCCGCCGGCGCTCAAGCCCGGGGTGGTGAGGGTGACCTTGATCGGATCGAGCAGCACGTAGTCTTCGGCGATATCGCCGAAGCCATGCCAGTCGGCGCTCGGCTCCAGCACCCAGTCATGGGTGCCGACCTGGTCGGTGCCCTCCACCTGCTCCGGCTGCCAGACGCCGAACCACCAGTCGTTCCGGTCCAGGTTCTGCCGTACGTTGGCCAGGGCCCGGCGGAAGCTGAGAGCCTCGTCGAAGGTCTCCTGGATCAGCGAACGCCCGGCGGGCCCTTCCATCATCGCCGAAGCCACGTCCAGCGAAGCGATGATGCCGTACTGCGGCGAGGTCGAGATGTGCATCATGAAGGCTTCGTTGAAGCGCGCCACGTCCAGCTTCCGGGTCCCGCCATCCTGCACGTGGATCATCGAGGCCTGGCTGAAGGCGGCGAGCATCTTGTGCGTGGAGTGGGTGGCGAACACCAGGGGGCCTTCCTCGCTGCGCGAAGTGCCCATGCCATAGCGACCGTCGTAGAACTCGTGGAACGCAGCATAGGCGTACCAGGCCTCGTCGAAGTGCAACACCTCGACGCTGTCGCCGAGGGTCTGCTTGATCAGCTCGGCGTTGTAGCACAGGCCGTCGTAGGTGGAGTTGGTCACCACCGCCAGCTTCACCTTCGGCTCGCGGCCGCGCGCCAGCGGGCTGGCGGCGATCTTCGCGGCGATCGACTCCCTGCTGAATTCGCTCAGCGGGATCGGCCCGATGATCCCCAGTTCGTTGCGTTCCGGAGTCAGGTACAGCGGTATCGCCCCGGTCATGATGATCGAGTGGAGGATCGACTTGTGGCAGTTGCGGTCCACCAGCACCAGGTCTTCGCGACCGACCATGGAGTGCCAGACGATCTTGTTCGCGGTGGAAGTGCCATTGATCACGAAGAACGTATGGTCGGCGCCGAAATTGCGCGCGGCACGGTCCTCGGCCTCGGCCAGGGGGCCGGTATGGTCGAGCAGCGAGCCCAGCTCGGGGACCGAGACCGACAGGTCGGAACGCAACGTGTTCTCCCCGAAGAACTGGTGGAAGGCCTGTCCCACCGGGCTCTTGCGATAGGCGACTCCGCCGCCGTGGCCCGGCGTATGCCAGGAATAGTTGGACTGCGCGGTGTGCTCGACCAGCGCACGGAAGAATGGCGGCAGCAGCCCGGCCAGGTAGTTGCGCGCCGCCCGGGCGACCTGGCGGGCGAGGAACGGCACGGTGTCTTCGAACAGGTAGAGGATGCCGCGCAACTGGTGCAAGTCGGCCATGGACTCGGCCGGCGCGTTCTCGATGGTCACCTGCTCGCCGAGGGCGAAGATCGGCAATTGCGGCGCCCGCACGCGGGCCACGCGGATCAGTTCGACCACATCCTGCAGCAGGCGCTGGTTTTCCCCGGCACCTTCGGCGGCGACCAGGATGCAGGCCAGCCCGTGGTGGGTGGAAGCGACGATGCGCCCCTCGGCGGAGCTGGCGGTGGAGAGAATGCTGAAGCCGTCCTGCTCCAGTTCGTGGGCGATGCCCCGCACGCGTTCGCCGGCAACGGTGTCGGCCTTGATGTCGCGATGGACGATGAGGACGGGAAATTTGAGGTCTTTATACATTGTTGATCCCGAGCAGCAGGCGGGCGAACCCCGCCGGTCGGCTCAGGGTAGAGACTTGCCGGCACGCGCGTAACCCCCGGCGGCTTGCCCTTGTAAGAAAAGGTCGCGGCAACACAAGTCGGCGCGCCGCGCTTGCCTCCGCTCCCGCCAGCGAGGAGCATGGACCTCTCCTGCCCTGCTACGGAGCGACAACGATGCGCAGCGCTTATCGGATCGTCAGCGATCACTATGCGGCCTCCAGCCGTGGGGACCTCGCCGGAATGCTGGCGGACATGGACGAACGCACCGAATGGACGGAAATGGCCGGTTTCCCGCTGGCCGGCACCTATGTCGGCGCGGCCGCCATCGGCGCCGGTGTGTTCCAGGCCTTGCAGCGGGACTGGGAGGGCTTCAGGGTCGAGATCGAGCGCCTGATCGACGGCGGCGACAGCGTGGTCGCCGTCGGTCGATATGCAGCGACCCACCGTCGCAGCGGCAAGTCGTTCGAAGCGCGCGTGGCACACGTATGGACGGTGGAGGACGGCAGGATCCGCCGTTTCGAGCAGTTCTGCGACACCTTGCTGGTGGACCGGGCAACGCGCTGAAGGCGTCGCCCGTGGTGCATGGGCAGGCTATTCGCCGACCGGCGCTTCCAGTTGCGCCCAGAGCGAAGGACCACCTGCCGACTTCTCGATCACCGCCAGCCGCGCCGCATGTGCAGCCAGTTCTTCGGCGTTGGCACGCAGCACCGGGGTGGCTACCCGCGCCGGATCGAGCCGACGGATCGGACTGACCATCGGCCGGCCGCTGCCGTCGCCTTCCGCGCCGCTGCCGGCCAGCGACAGGCTGGTCTGGCCGCCGGTCATCGCCAGGTAGACGTCGGCGAGAATCTCGGCGTCGAGCAACGCGCCGTGCAGGTCCCGACCGGAGTTGTCCACGCCATAGCGCTTGCACAACGCATCGAGGTTGTTGCGCTGGCCCGGATGGCGCTCGCGAGCCATCAGCAGGGTATCCAGCACCGAGCAGTACTCGGTCACGTCCGAGCGGTCCTGCTGGCCCAGCAGGGCGAACTCGTTGTTGATGAAGCCGATATCGAACGCCGCGTTGTGGATGATCAGCTGGGCGCCGCGGATGAATTCGAAGAAATCGTTGGCGACCTCGCGGAAGCGCGGCTTGTCCTTCAGGTATTCGTTGGTGATGCCGTGGACGGCGATCGCCCCTTCGTCGACCTCGCGATCGGGTTGCAGGTAGACATGGAAGTGGCGACCGGTCAGGCGGCGCCCCTCCAGCTCGACACAGCCGATCTCGATGATCCGGTGACCATCGGTCACCGGCATGCCGGTGGTTTCGGTATCCAGTACGACGCTACGCATCTATAGAGCCTTTCTCTGTTTCGCTGCAGCCGTGGCTGCTGAACGCTTGTTTCGGTGTGGCCGCTCAGCGCGGCAATTCGGCGACGCCGCGGTTGGCCAACTGATCGGCCCGTTCGTTGCCGGGGTCGCCGGTATGCCCGCGAACCCACTGCCACTCCACCTGGTGCCTGGCGACCTGTTCATCCAGGGCCTGCCAGAGGTCGGCATTCTTGACCGGCTGCTTGCTGGCGGTCTTCCAGCCGCGCTTCTTCCAGTTCGGCAACCATTCGGTGATGCCGCGCATCACGTATTCCGAGTCCGTTATCAGACGGATCGGACAGGAGCGCTTGAGTGCCGCCAACGCCTGGATCGCCGCCATCAGCTCCATGCGGTTGTTGGTGGTGTCCGGCTCGCCGCCCCAAAGCTCTCGCTCGGCGCCCTTGTAGAGGAGCAACGCCCCCCAGCCGCCGCGCCCGGGGTTGCCCTTGCAGGCGCCGTCGGTATAGATCACTACCTGTTCTTTATCTGCCATGCCTAAATTTCGGAATCTCGCCGGCTGACTTTCGCCACCGGCATGGGCACCAGCTGACCGCGCGGTTCGCGCTTGCTCTGGCGCAACGGGCGCAACCCCACGACCAGCTTGCGTGCCACCAATAGATAGAAGCCGGCGCCCGAAGACTGCCAGGCGTCGCCCCAGCGCTCCAGGCGAGCCAGGCGCGATTGCCAGGCTGCCGACGCAAGCGGCGGACGATAGCACCCGAAGCGCCGTTTCTCCAGCGCGAAGCCCAGCAGGTTGAGCCAGTCGCAGGCCCGCGACGGAGGAATGCAGCGGGCCTGGCGCAAGGCATCCCCGGCGAAATAATGACGGATGCCCCACAGGCTCCATGGGTTGATGCCGATCAGCAGCAGGTGGCCGCCCGGACGAACGGTACGCGCGGCTTCGCGCAGGAGACGGTGAGGCGACAGGCAGAAATCCAGGCCGTGTTGCAGCAGGACCACGTCCGCGGCATGTTCGCTGAGCGGCCAGGCGCCCTCTTCGCAGGCGATGTCCACGCCAGGCAGCGGCGGCCCCAGGCGCACGCCGCGCTGAATCTGCCCGGTGCTCGGCGGCAGTTCGGCATGCGGCCCGTAGTGCACCAGGTAGCCACCGAAGTAACGGGTCAGCTCGTCGCACAACAGGCGTCGCTCCTCGGCCAGCATCAGGCTGCCCAGCGGCCCCTGGAACCAGTCGCGCGCCCGGTTGATCGATGCCAGCCACTCGGCATCGGTCTGGGCGAAGGCTTGCGGTTCGTTCATGCGTACCTCCAGCGTCTTCCCTTTCGCGGCGACGAACGCCGGCACGACGGGAAAATAAGCAATACTATGCGCCAATGACTTCTGCTTAGCGACATCGGCCCATGATACAGATCGACGCCCTGCCCGCCTTCAACGACAACTACATCTGGCTGTTGCAAGATGCGACAAGCCGTCGCTGCGCGGTGGTCGACCCCGGCGACGCCAAACCGGTGGAAGCCTGGCTGGCCGCCCATCCCGACTGGCGGTTGAGCGATATCCTGGTGACCCACCACCATCACGACCACGTCGGTGGCGTCGCGGCCCTGAAGGAACTGACCGGCGCGCGGGTTCTCGGTCCGGCCAACGAGAAGATCCCGGCCCGCGACCTGGCGCTGGAGGACGGCGAACGGGTCGAGGTGCTCGGCCTGGTCTTCGAGATCTTCCACGTGCCCGGCCATACCCTCGGCCATATCGCCTACTACCACCCGGCGGGGACGCCGCTGCTGTTCTGCGGCGACACCCTGTTCGCCGCCGGCTGCGGCCGTCTCTTCGAAGGCACCGCGGCGCAGATGCACCATTCCCTGGCGCGACTGGCCGCGCTGCCGGCCAACACCCGGGTCTACTGCACCCACGAGTACACGCTGAGCAACCTGCGCTTCGCGCTGGCGGTGGAGCCCGACAACGCGGCGCTGCGGGAACGCTTCGAGGAAGCGACACGGCTGCGCGAACGGGATCGCATCACCCTGCCGTCGGAAATCTCGCTGGAATTGTCGACCAATCCATTTCTTCGCGTTTCGGAAAATTCTGTTAAGAAAAAAGCCGACCAGCGGAGCGGCCAGCAAAACCGCACCCCGGAGGAGGTTTTCGCCGTCCTGAGGGCCTGGAAGGACCAGTTCTGAAGGTTGGCGAAATCTTGACCACTCTTGAGGTCATTTCTAGAATCGGCTGAATTTTTGCCCGGAACAGCACTCAGCCGATGCCGCCACAGACACGTAAAACCCCCGATCTAGACGCCCTGGCTCGCGCCGTTCGGGTGTCCATCCTGCTCATCGCCGGCGCGCTCGCCGGCTGCCAGGGCAGCGGCCAGATCAAGGGGGAGGCCCAGGCCAAAGCAGCACGTCCCGGCGCCCGAGCCGTCGACGTCCAGTTCAATCCCTCCTGGCTGCATACCCAGCCCGGCCAGAACGCCGCCTACAACGATATCTGGGACCGCATGCGCGACGGTTTCCAGCTCCAGGATGCGATCAGCACCAACCCGCGCATCGAACGCCAGCGCCTCTGGTTCCTCAGCAACCAGTCGTTCCTCGAACAATCGAGCGAGCGCGGCAGCCTCTACATGCACTACGTGGTCGAGCGCCTGGAAGAACGCAACATGCCGCTCGAACTGGCGCTGCTGCCGGTCATCGAAAGCGCCTATAACCCCTTCGCCCTGTCGCGCAGCAACGCCGCCGGCCTCTGGCAGTTCATTCCCGCCACCGGCCAGCATTTCAACCTGCGCCAGACCAATTTCTACGACGGTCGCCGCGACATCACCGCCTCGACCAACGCCGCCCTGACCTATCTCGAGCGCCTGCACGACATGTTCAACGGCGACTGGATGCTCGCCCTGGCGGCCTACAACGCCGGCGAAGGCACTGTCAGCCGTGCCATCGAACGCAACGAGAAACTGGGCCTGCCGACCGACTACTGGAACCTGCCGCTGCCGCAGGAAACCCAGGACTACGTACCCAAGCTGCTCGCCCTCTCACAGATCGTCATGGCGCCGGATTCCTACGGCATCAGCCTGAACCCGATCAACAACGAGCCCTACTTCCAGGCCGTCCGGGTCAAGCGCGGGATCGACCTGTCCAGCGTCGCCGCACTGGCGAACCTGGACGAGGACGAGCTGTACCAGCTGAACCCGGCCTACAAGCGCCGCGTGACCATGGACGGCCCCCAGCAACTGTTGGTGCCAATGGAGAAAGCGGCGTTCCTGAGCGCCTCGCTGGACACCCTCAAACCGAAGGAAGTCACCGCCTGGCAGCAATACCGGGTGCGTAGCGGCGACAGCCTGCACAGCATCGCCAACCGCTATCGGATCACCGTGGCGGAGCTCAAGAGCGCCAACCGCCTGTCCAGCAACCACCTGCGCAAGGGCCAGCAACTGAGCATCCCCGGGCAGATCGCCGGCGGCGCCGTCAAGCCGGTCTACCAGCAACTCGCCCGACAGGCTTCCACCCCGGCCAGGACCCGCTCCTACAAGGTCAAGAACGGCGACAGCCTGTGGCAGATCGCCCGTAACAACGGCGTCGACGTCAACGACCTGAAACGCTGGAACGGCCTGGACAAGCACGCCCTGAAGGTCGGCCAGACCCTCAAGCTGCAAGGCGGCACCCAGGCCCTGGCGGCCCGCAAGGGAAACGCCGCCGGCAAACGCGACAGCGCCACCTACTACAAGGTCAAGCAAGGCGACTCGATGTACCTGATCGCCAAGCGCTTCAATGTCGAAATGAAGCACCTGCAGCGCTGGAACCCGCGCAGCAAGCAGGCGCTCAAGCCCGGCCAGACCCTGACCCTGTACCTGGACACCGCGAGCCGCTGACAGCCCATTGCAGACCGTGCCGAAACGCCACGCCCGCTCCTGCCGGCGTGGCGTTTTCACAAGCACGGCCAGAACCCCGGACCCTAGGCCGGCCAGGCCCGCACTCCCTCTTTTTTCCTGTGCGGGCAAGGTGTTACTGTTGCCTGACGATTCGTTGTCAAAAATAGCCAAGGACCCGGACACACGCCTGATGCGTCGCCTCTCCTTCCTGATCCTCGGCCTGGCCATGAGCCTGCCCAGCTTCGCCGCGATTACCCAGAGCCATGGTTATGCCCAATTCGGCACGCTCAAGTATCCGGCCAATTTCCAGCACTTCGACTGGACCAATCCCGACGCCCCGAAAGGCGGCACCTTGCGCTTGATGGCCTCGGGCAGCTTCGACACGCTCAACCCCTACACCCTGAAAGGCACCAGCCCGATCGGCACCGGCGATTTCCTCCAGTACGGCGTCAACGAATTGAACGAACCGTTGATGGTGGGCACCGGCCTGTACGACCCGTCCGGCGACGAACCAGCCTCCAGCTATGGCCTGATCGCGAAGAGCGTGGAATACGCGGAGAACCGCAGCTGGGTGGTATTCAACCTGCGGCCGGAAGCACGCTTCCACGACGGCAGGCCGATCACCGCCAGCGACGTGGCCTTTTCCTATCGCACCCTGGTCAAGCAGGGGCACCCGATGTACCGCACCTACCTGCAGGAGGTGAAGCGGGTCGATATCCTCACCCCCCACCGTGTGCGTTTCGTCCTGCGGCGCTCCGGCAACCCGCTGCTGATCCTGCGCCTGGGCGAGCTTCCGGTGCTGCCGCAGCATTACTGGAAGGATCGCGACTTCCGCGCCACCACCTTCACAGCGCCGCTGGGCAGCGGCCCCTACCGCATCGTCGAGGTCGATCCCGGGCGCCGCCTGGTGTTCGAACGCGTGAAGGGCTGGTGGGGCGAAAAACTGCCGGTGAACCGCGGCAAATACAATTTCGACCGGGTCGTGGTGGACTTCTACCGGGATAACGGCGTCGCCTTCGAAGCCTTCAAGGCCGGCGAGTTCGATTTCTACATCGAGCACCAGGCGAAGAACTGGCTGAACAACTATCGCTTCCCCGCGGTTCTGCGCGGCGATGTGATCCGCGCGGAAATCCCGCACCAGATCCCCAGCCAGACCCAGGCGTTGTTCATGAACACCCGCCGCGCCGTGTTCAAGGAGCGCGCGCTACGCCAGGCGCTGGGCGAGATGTTCGACTTCGAGTGGACCAATCGCGCCCTGTTCAGCAATTCCTACCTGCGCTCGCGCAGCTACTACCCGAACAGCGAATTCGCCGCCAGCGGCGTCCCGGAGGGCCAGGAATGGCTGTACCTGTCGCCGTACCGCAAGCAATTGCCGGCGCAGTTGTTCAAACAGCCGTTCAGCCTGCCGACCACCGAGGGGCGTGGCATTCCCCGTGAAACCCTCAGGCATGCGCTCGGTCTACTGGCCGACGCCGGCTGGAAGCTGTCCGGCGACCGACTGCTGAATAAAAAGGGCGAACCGCTGCGCTTCGAAATCCTGCTGGTCAATCCGAGCCTGGAGCGTATTCTCCAGCCCTATCGCGAAAATCTCGCCAGCATCGGCATCGACGCGCGCCTGCGCACCGTCGACCGCGCCCAATACAAGCAGCGCCTGGACCAGTTCGACTACGACATGATCCTCATGACCCTGCCGCAGACGCTCAGTCCCGGCCTGGAACAGTGGCAGTACTTCCACTCCAGCCAGGTGAAGGTCAAGGGCAGCAAGAATTACGCGGGCATCGCCAACCCGGTGGTCGACGCCATGCTCAACCGCCTGCTCGGCGCCCACAGCCGCGACGAACAGGTCGCCGCCGCGCGCGCCCTGGACCGGACCTTGCTCTGGCAGTACTACAGCATTCCCAACTGGTACCTCAATTCGCACCGTCTGGCGTACCGCAACCGCTTCGCCTTCGTCGCCACCCCGCCCTACACCCTGGGCCTGCGCGCGTGGTGGCAGAAAAACCTGGAGACGTCCCGATGATCCGTCCCCGCTTCACCCCTCTGCTGGCAGCCCTGCTGCTCGGCTGCTGCGGCCCGCTCCTCGCCGCCCCGAAACATGCACTGACGCTCTACGATGAGCCTCCGAAGTATCCCGCCGATTTCAAGCATTTCGACTACGTGAATCCGGATGCGCCGAAAGGCGGCATCCTCCGCCAGGCCGACTTCGGCGGCTTCGACAGCCTCAACCCGTTCATCGGCAAGGGCGTCTCGGCCCCTTCGCTGGGCCTGATCTACGACACCCTGGCCTTCCAGTCGCAGGACGAGCCGTTCACCGAGTACGGCCTGCTCGCGGAGAAGATCGAGAAGGCACCGGACAACAGCTACGTGCGCTTCTACCTGCGCCCCCAGGCCCGTTTCAGCGATGGCACGCCGGTCACCGCCGAAGACGTGGTGTTCACCTTCGAGACGCTGGTGAGCAAGGGCGACCCGATGTACCGCAACTACTATGCGGACGTCGACAAGGTGGTCGCCGAGGACAAGCTTCGCGTGCGCTTCGACTTCAAGCACGCCGGCAACCGCGAACTGCCGCTGATCCTCGGCCAGATCGCGATCCTGCCGAAACACTGGTGGGCCGACCGCGACTTTTCCAAGACCGGCATGGAAATCCCGGTAGGCAGCGGCCCCTACCGCATCGCCAAGGTCGATCCGGGACGCTCCATCAGCTACGAGCGAGTCAAGGACTGGTGGGCCAGGGACCTTCCGGTCTCCCGCGGACTCTATAACTTCGACACCATCACCATCGACTCCTATCGCGACATGTCGGTCGCCCTGGAAGCCTTCAAGGCCGGCCAGTACGACGTCAACCTCGAATATTCGGCGAAGGACTGGGCCACCGGCTACGAGTCGCCGGCATTGCGCGACGGGCGCTTCATCAAGGCCAGCATCCACAACCACAACCCGGTGGGGATGCAGGGCTTCGCCTTCAATATCCGCCGCCCGGTGTTCCAGGACCGCCGGGTACGCCAGGCGATCAGCCTGCTGTTCGACTTCGAATGGTCGAACAAGCAGTTGTTCTTCAGCTCCTACAAGCGCACCAACAGCTATTTCGAGAACTCGGAGATGGCCGCCCACCAGTTGCCCAGCGAAGCCGAGCTGAAGATCCTCGAACCGCTGCGCGGCAAGATTCCCGACGAGGCCTTCGACCAGGTCTTCCAGAATCCGGTCAACGACGGCAGCGGGGTGATCCGCGAGCAGCGGCGCAAGGCCTACCAGTTGCTCACCGAGGCCGGCTACAGGATCGAGAACAACCGCATGGTAGGTCCCGACGGCCAGCCACTGAGCTTCGAGTTCATGCTGTTCCAGGCCAACATGGAACGGGTCATCCTGCCGTTCAAGCGCAACCTGGCCGAACTTGGCATCGACATGCAGATCCGTCGCGTCGACGTCTCGCAGTTCGTCAACCGCCTGCGCTCGCGGGATTTCGACATGACCTCGGCGACCTGGCCGCAATCCAACTCGCCAGGCAACGAACAGCGAGAGTTCTGGCATTCCAGCAGCGCCGACAAGGCCGGCAGCCGCAACTTCATCGGCCTCAAGGACCCGGCCATCGACAGCCTGGTGGAAAGCCTGATCCAGTCCGACTCGCGGCAGAGCCTGATCGACCATACCCGCGCCCTCGACCGCGTCCTGTCGTGGGGCTACTACGTGGTTCCCAACTACTACGTCGATACCTGGCGGGTCGCCTACTGGAACCGTTTCGGCCGGCCGAAGGTGACGCCACTCTACGACTGGGGCCTGATGACCTGGTGGCAGACCAGCGACAAGGCGCTGCCGAGCAAGGCGCAAGCCGAAGCCGCGCAAGACGCCGCGCCGGAACGGGAGTAACGCCGCATGCTCTCCTATATCCTGCGGCGCCTGCTGCTGATCGTCCCTACCCTGTTCGGCATCCTGCTGATCAACTTCATCATCATCCAGGCCGCTCCCGGCGGCCCGGTGGAGCAGATGATCGCCAAGCTGGAAGGCTTCGACGCCGCTTCCGGCGGCGCCACCGGGCGCATCTCCGGCGGCGGCGGCGAAGTCGCCGTGGCCGGCTCGCAATACCGCGGCGCGCAGGGCCTGGACCCGGAGCTGGTGAAAGAGATCGAGCGCATGTACGGCTTCGACAAGTCGGCCCCCGAGCGCTTCATGATCATGCTGAAGAACTACCTGCACCTGGACTTCGGGCAGAGCTTCTTCCGCGACGCCAAGGTCACCGACCTGATCATCGAGAAATTGCCGGTGTCGATCTCGCTCGGGCTCTGGAGCACGCTGATCATGTACCTGGTGTCGATCCCGCTGGGGATCGCCAAGGCGGTCCGCCATGGCAGCGTCTTCGACATCTGGACCAGCTCGGCGATCATCGTCGGCTACGCCATTCCCGCCTTCCTCTTCGCCATCCTGCTGGTGGTGCTGTTCGCCGGCGGCAGCTACTGGGACTGGTTCCCCTTGCGCGGCCTGACCTCGAACAACTTCGACCAGCTCAGCCTCGGCGGCAAGGTGCTCGACTATTTCTGGCACCTGGCCTTGCCGGTAACCGCCCTGGTGATCGGCAACTTCGCCACCATCACGCTGCTGACCAAGAACAGCTTCCTCGACGAGATCGGCAAGCAATACGTGGTCACCGCCCGCGCCAAGGGCCTGACCGAACGCCGCGTCCTCTACGGGCACGTATTCCGCAACGCCATGCTGCTGGTGATTGCCGGCCTGCCGGCTGCGCTGCTGGGGATCTTCTTCACCGGTTCGCTGTTGATCGAGGTGATCTTCTCCCTCGACGGACTCGGCCTGCTCAGCTTCGAAGCGGCGATGAACCGCGACTACCCGGTGGTCTTCGGCACGCTGTTCATCTTCACCCTGTTCGGGCTGGTCATGAAACTGATCAGCGATATCGTCTATACCCTGGTCGATCCGCGCATCGACTTCGAGAACCGGGAGTAATCCGATGCGCCTGTCTCCCATCAACCAGCGCCGCTGGGCCCGCTTCAAGAGCAACAAGCGTGGCTGGTGGTCGCTCTGGCTGTTCCTCATCCTGTTCGTCGGCAGCCTCGGCGCCGAACTGATCGCCAACGACAAACCGCTGGTCGTGCATTACGACGGCGGCTGGTACTTCCCGGTCTTCAAACGCTACCCGGAAACCACCTTCGGCGGCGAATTCCCCCTGGAAGCCAACTACAAGAGCCCCTACATCAGCCAACTGATCGCCGAGAAGGACGGCTGGGTGCTTTGGCCGCCGATCCCCTACAGCTACGACACCATCAACTACGAGCTGAAGGTTCCCGCCCCCGCCCCGCCGTCGGCGGAAAACTGGCTGGGCACCGACGACCAGGCCCGCGACGTGCTCGCCCGGGTGATCTACGGTTTCCGCGTGTCGATCCTCTTCGCCCTGACCCTGACCGTGCTCAGTTCTCTGATCGGCGTCACCGTCGGCGCCCTGCAAGGCTACTACGGCGGCTGGGTCGACCTGCTCGGCCAGCGGTTCCTGGAAGTCTGGTCGGGGCTGCCGGTGCTCTACCTGCTGATCATCCTGGCCAGCTTCGTCCAGCCGAACTTCTGGTGGCTGCTGGGCATCATGCTGCTGTTTTCCTGGATGAGCCTGGTGGACGTGGTCCGCGCCGAGTTCCTCCGCGGGCGCAACCTGGAATACGTCCGCGCCGCCCGGGCCCTCGGCATGCGCAACAGCGCCATCATGTTCCGTCACATCCTGCCGAACGCGATGATCTCGACCCTGACCTTCATGCCGTTCATCCTCACCGGCGCCATCGGCACCCTCACCTCCCTGGACTTCCTCGGCTTCGGCCTGCCGCCCGGCGCGCCATCGCTGGGCGAGCTGGTCGCCCAGGGCAAGTCCAACCTCCAGGCGCCCTGGCTGGGCATTTCCGCTTTCGTGGTGCTGGCGGTCATGCTGAGCCTGCTGGTATTCATCGGCGAAGCCGCCCGTGACGCTTTCGACCCGAGGAAATGAGATGAGCGAGAACATTCTGGAAATCCGCGACCTCGCCGTCGAATTCCTCTCCGGCGAGCAACGCCAGCGGGTGGTCGAAGGCGTCAGCTTCGACATCCGCCAGGGCGAGACCCTGGCCCTGGTCGGCGAAAGCGGCTCGGGCAAGTCGGTTACCGCCCACTCGATCCTGCGCCTGCTGCCCTACTCCGTCGCCAGACACCCAACAGGCAGCATCCACTACCAGGGCGAGGATCTGCTCAAGCTCCCGGAACGGCGCCTGCGCGGGATCCGCGGCAACCGCATTGCCATGGTCTTCCAGGAACCCATGACCTCGCTCAATCCGCTGCATACCATCGAGAAGCAGCTCGCCGAGGTCCTCGCCCTGCACAAGGGTCTGGGTGGCGCCAAGGCCAGCGCGAGAATTCTCGAACTGCTCGAGCTGGTCGGCATCCCCGAGCCGGCCAAGCGCCTGAAAGCCTATCCACACGAACTCTCCGGCGGCCAGCGGCAGCGGGTGATGATCGCCATGGCCCTGGCCTGCGAGCCGCAACTGCTGATCGCCGACGAACCGACCACCGCACTCGATGTCACCGTCCAGTTGAAGATCCTCGATCTGCTCAAGGACCTGCAGGCACGCCTGGGCATGTCCCTGCTGCTGATCACCCACGACCTCAACCTGGTCCGACGCATCGCCCACCGCGTCTGCGTCATGCAACAAGGGCGGATCGTCGAGCAGGCTTCCTGCCAGGAACTCTTCGCAACCCCGCGACACCCCTATACCCGCGAACTGCTCAACGCCGAGCCCAGCGGTGCGCCGGCAAGCAACCCGCCGGGTGAAACCCTGTTGGCGGTGGACGACCTGCGGGTCTGGTTCCCGATCCGCAAAGGCGTGTTCCGCCGCACCGTGGACCACGTCAAGGCGGTCGACGGGGTCAATTTCGAACTACCCCGCGGGCAGACGCTGGGCATCGTTGGCGAAAGCGGCTCGGGCAAGTCGACCCTTGGCCTGGCGATCCTGCGGCTGCTGGAAAGCCAGGGCGGCATCCGCTTCGAAGGCACCCGGCTGGACGGTCTCGCGCAACATGACGTGCGCCCGCTGCGCCGCGAGATGCAGGTGGTATTCCAGGACCCGTATGGCAGCCTGAGCCCACGCATGTGTGTCGGCGAGATCGTCGGCGAAGGCCTGCGCATCCATAGGATCGGCAGCGAGGCCGAACAGGAGCAGGCGATCATCGACGCGCTGGTGGAGGTCGGGCTCGATCCGCAGACCCGCTACCGTTACCCCCACGAATTCTCCGGCGGCCAGCGCCAGCGCATCGCCATCGCCCGGGCACTGGTGCTGAAACCGGCGCTGATCCTGCTCGACGAACCAACCTCGGCGCTCGACCGCACCGTGCAGCGCCAGGTCGTGGAATTGCTGCGGCAACTGCAGGGCAAGTACAACCTCACCTACCTGTTCATCAGCCACGACCTGGCGGTGGTCAAGGCGCTCAGCCACCAGCTGATGGTGGTTCGACATGGCAAGGTGGTGGAACAGGGCAGCGCCGAAGCGGTTTTCGCCTCGCCGCAACATCCCTATACGCAGCAATTGCTGGAGGCTGCCTTCATGGCCCCGGCAAGCGCGGAAAACTGAGTAGCAGACAAGGAACGGACAATGGGATTTCTCACAGGAAAACGCGCCCTGATCGTCGGAGTCGCCAGCAAGCTCTCCATCGCTTCCGGCATCGCCGCCGCCATGCACCGGGAAGGCGCCGAACTGGCCTTCACCTACCAGAACGACAAGCTCAGGGGCCGGGTGGAGGAATTCGCCAGCGGCTGGGGCTCGCGGCCGGAGCTGTGCTTCCCCTGTGACGTGGCCGACGACAGCCAGATCGAAGCGGTGTTCGCCGCCCTGGGCAAGCACTGGGACGGCCTGGACATCATCGTCCACTCCGTCGGATTCGCTCCAGGCGATCAGCTCGACGGCGACTTCACCGCGGTGACCACCCGCGAGGGCTTCCGCATCGCACACGACATCAGCGCCTACAGCTTCATCGCCCTGGCCAAGGCCGGACGGGAAATGATGAAGGGCCGCAACGGCAGCCTGCTGACCCTCTCCTACCTGGGCGCCGAACGGACCATGCCGAACTACAACGTAATGGGCATGGCCAAAGCCAGCCTGGAGGCCGGGGTCCGCTACCTGGCCGGTAGCCTGGGCGCGGAAGGCACCCGGGTCAATGCGGTTTCCGCCGGACCGATCCGAACGCTCGCCGCCTCCGGGATCAAGAGCTTCCGCAAGATGCTGGCCGCCAACGAGCGGCAGACGCCGCTGCGGCGCAACGTCACCATCGAGGAAGTCGGCAATGCCGGTGCCTTCCTCTGTTCGGACCTGGCCAGCGGTATCAGTGGCGAGATCCTCTATGTCGATGGCGGCTTCAACACTACCGCCATGGGCCCGCTGGACGACGACTGAACACCCCATACAAGGAAAAGGCCGCTCGAAGCGGCCTTTTTCATGGGCGGGATAAAGAAAAGGCCGCTTAAGCGACCTTCTCTCTGCATCTCGTCTCAGTATTTCTCGACTTCCGCCTTGTCCTGCAACTGACGGCGGAAAGCGGCGAAGTCTTCCTGTCCGCTGCGCGAAGCCAGGAAACGGCGGTACATGGCCTTTTCGTCGTCGGAGATAGCCTCCTCCGGCTCGCTGACGCCATTCAGGCGGATCACCACGTAATCGCCATTGGCCAGGGTCACGCCAGAGAACGAAGGCTTGTCCTTGGCCTCCGGACGCTGCATGCGGAACACCGCCTGGAGCAGTTTCGGATCGACGCCTTCGTGGCCCCGGGAGGCCGCCTCGACCACTTTCCACGACTCACCCGCTGCGGAAGAGGTACGGCCTTCACGCAGCTCTGCGATCAGGGACTCGCCACGCTTCTGCGCCTCCTCGGCGGCCTTTTCGGCGGCCAGGCGCTCGCGGATGTTCGCCGCGACCTGCTCCAGCGGTTGCTCCTTCGGCTTGTTGTGTTCCTTGACCCGCAGCACCACCACGGTGTCCGGATCCAGCTCGATGGCACCACTGTTGGCCGCTTCTTCCAGCACCTCGGCGCTGAACGCGGTCTGCACGATCTGGCGGTTGGCAGCGATGCCGTCGCCCCCCGAACGTCCGAACGGCTGGCTGGTCTGGACCTTCAGGCCCATTTCCTGCGCCGGCTGGCTCAGGTCGGCGGCTTCGTAGGCGGAGCTTTCCAGGTCCTTGGTAGCCTCGACGAAGCGCTGCTCGACCATCTGTTTCTTCAGTTCGTCCTCGAGCTTCGGCTTGAGGCTTTCCAGGCTCGGTACTTCCGGCGCCTGCACGCCCAGCAGCTTGATCAGGTGGTAGCCGTACGGAGTCTTCACCGGGGCGGATACCTCCCCTTGCTTCAGCGCATACAGCGCCTCCTCGAACGCGGGGTCGTACACGCCGCGGCCGGCGTAGCCCAGGTCGCCGCCGGTGGCGGCCGAGCCGATATCCTGGGAGAACTCCTTGGCCAGCGTGGCGAAATCCTCACCCTTGGCCAGGCGAGCCTTGATCTCGTCGATCTTCGCCTTGGCCTGCTCGTCGCCGACCTTGTCGTTCACCTCGATCAGGATGTGTGCGGCATCGCGTTGCTCGGAAAGGTTGGCGATTTCCTTCTGGTACAGCGCCTCGAGGTCTTCCTGCTTCACCTTGACCTGGTCGAAGAAGGAGGACTTCTTCAGCTCCACGTATTCGACGACCACCTGCTCGGGAGTCATGAACTCGCTCTTGTGGCCTTCGTAGAAGGCCTTCACCTCGTCGTCGCTCACGCTGTTCTTGGACGCGTCGGCCTTGATCGCCAGGGTGGCGAAGTCGCGGGTCTGCTTCTCGAGGCGAGCGAAGGACTGCAATTCGTTGTCGGTGACGAAACCGGTGCCCGCAAGGCCGGCGCGAAGCTGGCCGATGAGCATTTCCTGGCCGAGCATCTGGCGGAACTGCATGCGGCTGTAGTTCATCTGGCGGATGACCTGGTCGAAGCGATCCGCGTTGAACTTGCCGTCGACCTGGAACTCGGGAGTTTGCAGAATCAACTGGTCCAGCGCCTGGTCGGAGAAGGCGAACTTGTCGTCCTTGGCGGCCTGGAGCAGCAGGGTACGCTCGATCAGCCCCTTCAGGGCCGCTTCCTTGAGCAGCTTGTCATCCAGCATGGACGGATCGAAATCCTTGCCCAGGCGCTGCAGCAGCTGGCGACGCTGCATGTCCACGGCCTGTTGGACTTCATTGAGACTGATATCGTCGCCGTTGACCTTGGCGGCCACGTTGGAGTGGTCGGTGGCCCGGATGATCGCGTCGAAGCCGGTCAGCGACAGGAGAACGATGATCACGCCAATGATGGTCTTGGCGATCCAGCCCTGGGAATTATCCCTGATGTTCTGCAGCATGCAGCCCCCAAAAACTGCCACGACCAGCCGTCTTGGGCGGCGCGGCGTGGGTAAGAGATGCGGATATAAGAAAGGCGCATCCGAGGATGCGCCTTCTCGTAACTGGCGGAGCGGACGGGACTCGAACCCGCGACCCCCGGCGTGACAGGCCGGTATTCTAACCGACTGAACTACCGCTCCGCAGCCAGGCCAGCCTTGGCCGACCTGGGTAGAACAAGTCCAAAAAGACGCTTAGTTGACAGCATCCTTCAGGGCTTTACCGGCTTTGAAGCCCGGGATCTTGGCAGCGGCGATCTTGATCGGCTTGCCAGTTTGCGGGTTGCGACCGGTGCGAGCAGCGCGCTCTTTGACAGCGAAGGTGCCGAAACCAACCAGCACGACGGAGTCACCAGCCTTCAGGGCGCCAGTGACGGACTCGATCACTGCGTCCAGTGCGCGACCGGCAACAGCTTTCGGGATATCAGCAGATGCGGCAATTGCATCGATCAGTTCCGACTTGTTCACTCTAAGTCCCCTTATTTCTGTTGAGTATGTTTCTATGTGTTAGGTGTAAGGAAATTCTGTGCTGGTAGGCCAACTGACTCAGCAAGTGCCGCTTTATAACAAGGGCCCAAAAACAGTGTCAAGAATACCTACCGACTAATGCGTGCTAATTCGCTCCTTGGAATCAGGCTCGCGTTTTTCATCCTTTGCAACCATCTCCGGAGCCGCATCGGGCAAGGGCTCCGGGGCGTATTGCAGCGCAATTTGCAGGACTTCGTCAATCCATTTAACCGGTTTAATAACCAGATCACTCTTAATATTGTCCGGAATTTCCTTCAGGTCGCGAACATTTTCCTCGGGAATGATCACCGTCTTGATCCCGCCGCGGTGCGCCGCCAAAAGTTTTTCTTTCAGCCCGCCGATCGCCAGCACCTGCCCACGCAGGGTGATCTCCCCGGTCATTGCCACGTCGGCGCGCACCGGGATCTGCGTGATCGCCGAAACCAGCGCCGTGCACATGCCGATGCCTGCGCTCGGACCATCCTTCGGCGTAGCGCCTTCCGGAACGTGGATATGGATGTCGCGCTTCTCGTGGAAGTCCGCCGCGATTCCTAGACTCTGGGCGCGGCTGCGCACCACGGTCAACGCCGCGGTGATCGATTCCGCCATCACGTCGCCCAGCGATCCGGTCTTGGTCAACTGGCCCTTGCCGGGTACCACGGCCGCCTCGATGGTGAGCAACTCGCCGCCGACCTGGGTCCAGGCCAGCCCGGTCACCTGGCCGATCTGGTCCTGCTGTTCGGCTAGGCCATAACGGAACTTGCGCACGCCGAGGTAGTTCTCCAGCGTCTCGCTGGACACCACCGCCTGGATACGCTTGAGCTTGGCATGCTCCTTCACCGCCTTGCGGCAGACCTTGGCGATCTGTCGCTCGAGACTGCGCACCCCGGCTTCGCGGGTGTAGTAACGAATGATGTCGCGCAGGGCGCCTTCCTCGAAGGTCAGCTCGCCCTTCTTCAGGCCGTTGGCCTGGACCTGCTTCGGAATCAGGTACTTGGAGGCGATATTGACCTTCTCGTCCTCGGTGTAGCCCGGCAGGCGGATGACTTCCATCCGATCCAGCAGGGGCGCCGGGATGTTCATCGAGTT
Organism: Pseudomonas sp. HMSC066A08; assembly: GCF_001813025.1. Lineage (NCBI taxonomy): Bacteria > Pseudomonadati > Pseudomonadota > Gammaproteobacteria > Pseudomonadales > Pseudomonadaceae > Pseudomonas > Pseudomonas sp. HMSC066A08. The sequence continues at coordinate 263,246 of NZ_KV811281.1, read as the reverse complement.
CGCGGTGCAGAGGAACATCACGTCGGACAGGTCGTAGTCGACTTCCAGGTAATGATCGTTGAAGTTGTGGTTCTGCTCCGGGTCGAGCACCTCGAGCAGCGCCGAGGCGGGGTCCCCGCGCATGTCGCTGCCCATCTTGTCGATTTCGTCGAGGAGGAACAGCGGGTTGCGCACGCCGACCTTGGTCATTTTCTGGATCAGGCGGCCCGGCATGGAGCCGATATAGGTACGACGGTGACCACGGATCTCGGCCTCGTCACGCACGCCGCCGAGCGCCATGCGCACGAACTTGCGATTGGTGGCGCGGGCGATGGATTCGGCCAGGGAGGTCTTGCCCACGCCGGGCGGCCCCACCAGGCAAAGAACCGGGCCCTTGAGCTTCTTCACCCGCTTTTGCACGGCGAGATACTCGAGAATGCGCTCCTTGACCTCTTCCAGGCCGTAATGGTCGGCATCGAGGATGTCTTCCGCCTTGGCGAGATCATGGCGCACCTTGCTCTCGGCCTTCCACGGCACGTTCAGCAGCCAGTCTATGTAGGAACGCACCACGGTGGCTTCCGCCGACATCGGCGACATCTGCTTGAGCTTGTTCAGCTCGGCAGTGGCCTTGGCGTGCGCCTCCTTGGTCAGGCCGGCGGCGTCGATGCGCTTCTTCAGCTCCTCGACTTCGTTGTGCCCTTCGTCGATATCGCCGAGTTCCTTCTGAATGGCCTTCATCTGCTCATTCAGGTAGTACTCGCGCTGGCTGCGCTCCATCTGCTTCTTGACCCGGCCGCGGATACGCTTTTCCACCTGCAGCAGGTCGATCTCGGCATCCAGCAGCGCCAGGACATGCTCGACCCGCGACGACAGGTCGGTGATTTCCAGGATGTCCTGTTTCTGCTCGATCTTCAGCGCCATGTGCGCGGCCATGGTATCGACCAGCCTGCTAGGCTCGTCGATGCTGTTCAGCGAGGAAAGCACCTCGGCGGGGACTTTCTTGCCCAACTGGACGTATTGCTCGAACTGGCTCAGCAGGCTGCGAGTGAAGACCTCGGCCTCGCGCTCGCCGACATTGGCATCGTCGATGGCCTGGACCGCGGCACGAATGTGCCCTTCCTCCTCGATGAAGCGCTCGACCTGGCCGCGCTGCTCGCCTTCGACCAACACCTTGACGGTGCCATCCGGCAGCTTGAGCAACTGCAGCACGGTGGCGACCGTACCCATGCGGTACAGGCCATCTTCGCCCGGATCGTCGTCCGCAGGGTTTTTCTGCGCCAGCAGAAGGATTTGCTTGTCGCCGGTCATCGCTGCCTCCAGGGCCTCGATGGACTTTTCCCGACCGACGAACAACGGGATGACCATGTGCGGGTACACCACCACGTCACGTAGCGGCAGCAAGGGCAATTCGACGAGTGTTTTCATAATGTCGGCTCTACAGCGGCACTTGGCCACGAAACAGATAGGAAGACCTTTCAGCCTAAGATGGGGTTAGGCCCGGGAAAAAACAAGCGTGCCAGTCGGAAAAGAAAAGGGGCCCGAAGGCCCCTGCTCTTTCATGCCTCAGGCGCAGCCTTGGCTGGCTTTTCGCTGTTCTCGTAGATCATCAGGGGTTGCGACGAGCCATCGATGACACTCTCATCGATGACCACCTTGCTGACATCCTGCTGGGAGGGAATCTCGTACATGGTATCGAGAAGGATACCTTCGAGAATTGAACGCAAGCCACGTGCACCGGTCTTGCGTTCGAGCGCCTTGCGGGCAACCGCCTTGAGTGCGTCCGGACGGAATTCGAGATCGACACCTTCCATCTCGAACAGCTTGGCGTACTGCTTGGTGAGAGCGTTCTTCGGCTCGGTCAGGATCTGCATGAGCGCAGCCTCGTCGAGCTCATCAAGAGTCGCGATCACCGGCAGACGCCCTACAAATTCGGGAATAAGACCGAACTTGACGAGATCTTCCGGCTCGACTTCCTTGAACGCCTCGCCGACCTTCTTGCCCATCTCCTGACTGCGCACTTCGGCATTGAAACCGATGCCGCCGCGCGCGGAACGGTTCTGGATGACCCGCTCCAGACCGGCGAAAGCGCCGCCGCAGATGAACAGGATGTTGCGCGTATCGACCTGCAGGAACTCCTGCTGCGGATGCTTGCGACCGCCCTGCGGCGGTACCGAGGCAACGGTGCCCTCGATGAGCTTCAGCAGGGCCTGCTGCACACCCTCGCCGGAGACGTCGCGAGTGATGGAGGGGTTGTCCGATTTCCGGGAAATCTTGTCGATCTCGTCGATGTAGACGATGCCCATCTGGGCCTTCTCTACATCGTAATCGCACTTCTGCAAGAGTTTCTGGATGATGTTCTCGACATCCTCGCCCACGTAGCCCGCTTCCGTCAGCGTGGTCGCATCGGCGATGGTGAACGGCACGTTCAGCAGACGTGCGAGGGTCTCGGCCAGCAGGGTCTTGCCCGAGCCGGTTGGGCCGATCATCAGAATGTTGCTCTTGCCGAGCTCGATATCGTCCTTCTTGTCACGCTGGTTGAGGCGCTTGTAGTGGTTGTATACCGCTACCGCCAGAACCTTCTTGGCCCGCTCCTGCCCGATCACGTACTGATCGAGGATGGTGCGGATCTCTTTCGGCGCCGGAAGTTTGTGCCCACTACTTTCCGCCTGCGCTTCCTGCACCTCCTCGCGGATGATGTCATTGCACAGGTCGACACACTCGTCGCAGATAAAGACCGAGGGGCCGGCAATCAACTTGCGCACTTCGTGCTGGCTCTTGCCGCAGAAGGAGCAATACAGCAGCTTGCCGTTGTCCTCGCCGTTGCGGGTATCAGTCATTCGATCGATCCAATGGGTAGCTTCAAACACAAGATGAAGGCAATTGTGGGCATTTTCAAGCCCACGAGGCGGCCGAATGTCTCGACCGCCAGTATTGCGGAGCCTTAGACGGCCAGGTCGCGCTGGGTCATGACCTTGTCGATCAGGCCATACTTGACGGCTTCGTCACCGCTCATGAAGCGGTCACGATCGGTATCGCGGGCAATGACGTCCAGGGGCTGGCCGGTGTGGTGCGCCAGGATCTGGTTCAGACGCTCCTTGATGAAGAGGATTTCCTTGGCATGGATCTCGATATCCGAGGCCTGGCCCTGGAAACCGCCCAGCGGCTGGTGGATCATCATCCGCGAATGCGGCAGGCAGTAGCGCTTGCCGGCGGCACCACCCGCGAGCAGCAGGGCACCCATGCTGCACGCCTGGCCGATACAGGTGGTCGAGACGTTGGGCTTGATGAACTGCATGGTGTCGTAGATGGACATCCCGGCAGTCACCGAACCGCCCGGCGAGTTGATGTAGAGATGAATGTCCTTCTCGGGATTTTCAGCCTCCAGGAACAGCAACTGGGCAACCACCAGGTTGGCCATGTAGTCCTCGACCTGGCCGACCAGGAAGATGATCCGCTCCTTCAGCAGGCGCGAATAGATGTCGTAGGCGCGCTCGCCGCGGGCGGACTGCTCCACCACCATGGGCACCAGGCCACCGGCGGCCTGGATATCGGGAACGTGCGGAATAAAAGAGTTGCGAGACATGTCTTGCGATCACTCCCTAACAGATAGTGAAGCCTCAAAGACGCACAAGCCAGCACTAAGGCTGGCTTGTGGGATTCGAACGAGAGGAACGAATCAGGCCGCTTGCGGAGCTTCGGCCGGCTTGACCGCTTCTTCGTAGGATACCTGCTTATCGGTCACAGTGGCCTTTTGCAGGACAGTATCTACGACTTGTTCTTCCAGTACAACAGAACGGACTTCGTTCAGCTGGGGCTCGTTCTTGAAGTACCAGGCGACGACCTGCTCGGGCTCCTGGTAGGCCGAGGCCATTTCCTCGATCATTTCGCGAACGCGACCTTCGTCGGCCTTCAGCTCGTGCTGCTTGACCACTTCGGCGACTATCAGGCCCAGCACCACACGGCGCTTGGCCTGCTCTTCGAACAGCTCGGCCGGCAGTTGGTCAGGCTTGATATTGCCACCGAACTGCTGGACGGCCTGCACACGCAGACGGTTCACTTCGTTGCCGATCAGGGCCTTGGGCACTTCGATCGGGTTGGCCTGCAGCAGACCTTCCATGACCTGGTTCTTGACCTTGGACTTGATCGCCTGGCGCAGCTCGCGCTCCATGTTCTTCTGCACTTCGGCACGGAAGCCATCGAGGCCGGTTTCCTTCACGCCGAACAGAGCGAAGAACTCTTCGTTCAGCTCCGGCAGCTTGGGCTCGGCAACGCTATTGACGGTAACGGTGAACTCGGCAGCCTTGTTGGCCAGGTCCAGGTTCTGGTAGTCCTCGGGGAAGGTCAGGTTGAGCACGCGCTCTTCACCGGCCTTCGCCCCCACCAGCCCTTCTTCGAAGCCGGCGATCATGCGACCGGAGCCCAGTACCAGCAGGGTGCCCTTGGCGGAACCGCCGGCGAAGGCTTCGCCGTCGATCTTGCCGACGAAGTCGATGTTCAACTGGTCATCGTTCTGGGCGGCACGCTCGACCACTTCGAAACGGGTGTTCTGCTTGCGCAGGACGTCGAGCATGTTGTCGACATCAGCATCGGAAACTTCGGCCTGCAGGCGCTCGACCTTGATGTCTTCCAGGCCGGAAACGGTGAATTCCGGGAAGACTTCGAAGGTTGCGATGTATTCCAGGTCCTTGCCTTTCTCGAAGGATTTGGGCTCTACCGACGGCGAGCCGGCCGGATTCAGCTTCTGCTCGACCACGGCTTCGTAGAAGGTTTCCTGGATCAGATCGCCCATGGCTTCCTGGCGCGCGGAAGCTTCGTAGCGCTGACGAATGACACTCATCGGCACCTTGCCGGGGCGGAAACCTGGAATCTTGGCACGACGGGCGGTCTGCTGCAGACGCTTGTTGACTTCGGTCTCGATACGCTCGGCAGGCACACCAACGGTCATGCGGCGCTCAAGAGCGGAAGTGCTTTCAACAGAAACTTGCATGGATATTCCTCGTTGCACAGACGTAAGCCGGTCCTTCCGGCTCCCAGAATCAAGGGCATGCATTCTAGTAGAGGGAAAAGCAGAAGTCACCCCGCCAGGGTGCAGGCGGATCCCCGGGGTGTTTCCGGCCGCTTCCACCGATCGCAGCCTGGTCTCGAACGCGTCGCTGGAGCTTCGCCGGAAGCGGGTGCATATAATGCCTGCCGATTCCGCTCCGACCAATGAAACCCTATGGACTGCCCAACCCTCAGCAAGGTATTGCTCGTCGAAGACGACCAGAAGCTCGCCCGCCTGATCGCCAGCTTCCTTTCCCAGCATGGTTTCGAAGTGCGCCAGGTGCATCGCGGCGATGCCGCGTTCGCCGCCTTCCTCGACTTCAAGCCGCAAGTGGTGGTTCTCGACCTCATGCTCCCCGGACAGAATGGCCTGCAGGTGTGCCGGGAGATCCGCCGGGTCGCGAACCTGCCGATCCTCATACTCACCGCCCAGGAGGACGATCTCGATCACATCCTCGGCCTGGAGTCCGGCGCAGACGACTACGTGATCAAGCCGATCGAGCCACCGGTGCTGCTCGCCCGCCTGCGCGCCCTGATGCGCCGGCACGCACCCCTTCCCGCCTCTCCGGAAAGCCTGGCATTCGGCAAGCTGAACATCGACCGGCGCCGGCGCGAAGCGGAACTCGAAGGCCGCGGCATCGAGCTGACCACGATGGAGTTCGAACTGCTCTGGCTGCTGGCCAGCCAGGCAGGGGAAATACTTTCCCGCGACGAGATCCTCAACCAGATCCGCGGCATCGGCTTCGACGGCCTGAACCGTAGCGTCGACGTCTGCATCAGCAAGCTGCGCAATAAACTGAAGGACAATCCGCGCGAGCCGGTCCGGATCAAGACCGTCTGGGGCAAGGGCTACCTGTTCAACCCGCTGGGCTGGGAGCTCTGAATGCTGCGCCTGTTCCTGCGCCTCTACCTGCTGCTGGCCCTGGGGTTCGCCGCCGCGATCTTCGTGGTCGACCATGTCATCGACGCGTTCTATGACAGCATCGTCGAGAACTATCACCGCGACGCCGTTCGCGGCCAGGCCTATTCGCTGGTGGAAAAGCTGGCCCCGCTGGACCAGGCCGGGCGCCAGCGACAGCTTGAAGACTGGCGCCCCCACTACGGGCTCGAGCTGAGCCTGACGGATGCCAGGCAGGCGAAGCTGACGCAGGAGGAGCAGGCACTCCTCGACAAGAACCTGCTGGTGGTACGCGAGGACTTCACGGAATTCATCAGCCGCATCGACGAGGGCCCGCAACTGCTCGACATCAAGCTACCGCCGGAACCCTCACTGACTCCGCTGTTCACCGTGCTGGCCTACATCCTGCTCGGCGTGCTGGTCGGCATCGCCCTGCTGGTATGGGTCCGCCCGCACTGGCGCGACCTCGAGACCCTGCGCCTGGCCGCACAACGCTTCGGCGACGGCGACCTGTCATCGCGCACGCGCATTTTCCGACGTTCCGACATCCGCACCCTGGCCCAGCACTTCAACCAGATGGCCGACCGCATCGAAAGCCTGATCAGCAACCAACGCGAACTGACCAACGCGGTATCCCACGAATTGCGCACGCCGATCTCCCGCCTGTCCTTCGAGCTCGAGCAATTGAACAAACAGGTCGACGCCGAAGTCCGTCACGACCTGATAGAGGACATGCGCGCCGATCTCGGCGAACTGGAGGAAATGGTCTCCGAACTGCTGACCTACGCCCGCCTGGAGCACGGCAACGTCGGGAGCCATCGGGAAATCGTCGACGCCGCGAGCTGGCTGGATAGCGTCGTCGCCGACGTCGCCCTGGAAGCCGAAGCCGCCGGAATCACCTGCGAGATCAGTGCCTGCCAGGTCGAACAGATCCGCATCGAGCCTCGTTTCATGGCGCGCGCAGTGATCAACCTGCTGCGCAACGCCATCCGCCACGCACACTCACGCGTCGACATCGCCCTCCTCGATCAAGGCGACAGCTGTCAGATACGGGTCAACGACGACGGCCCCGGGATACCGGCGGATGCCCGGCAGAAGATTTTCGAACCCTTTTCGCGCCTGGACGACAGCCGCGATCGCAGCACCGGCGGCTTCGGCCTGGGCCTGGCGATCGTCCGCCGGGTCGCGCAATGGCATGGCGGCCATGCGGAAGCGCTGGAAACGCCACAAGGAGGCGCCTCCTTCCGCCTGACCTGGGAGCGGCCGCGCTGACAGCGGAGGCTTAACAATCTTTCACAGATTGCTGACAAAGCCGTAAGGATTGCCAGTCAGGCCCGCCCTAGCATGGGACACCTCGCCTTTCCGCCAGGTGTTCCATGTTTCGTGCAATGCATCTTTCCCTTCTCGGCTGCCTGCTCGGCACCAGCGGCTGCCACGGACTGCCGCCCGCCCCGCCAGCGCCGAGCGCCGCCGTGGGCAACTACGGCGAGGTCATCGACTATCTGCAACGCCACATCCGCCGGGAAATGGAAAGGCAGGACGTGCCCGGCCTCGCCCTGGCACTGGTCGATGACCAGCAACTGGTCTGGGCCCGCGGTTTCGGCTACGCCGACCGACAGCACAGGATCAACGCCAGCGAGCACACCGCATTCCACGCCGGCGACCTGTCCAAGCTACTGATCGCCAGCGCGACCCTGCAACTGGCCGAACGCGGCCAATTCTCTCTCGACGCCCCGCTCCAGGACACCTTGCGCGAGTTCTACGTACGTTCACGCTTCCATGCCGACCAGAGCGAGGCGGATCGCGCGATCACTTTCCGCCGGCTGCTCAGCCACCAGTCCGGCCTTCCTGGCGAACACCTGCCGCCCCTGTTCGGCGAACGCCCGAGCTCACTCGGCCAACTGCCGGCGAAAGTATCCGGCGTCTGGCTGAGCAATCCGCCGGGAACCCAGGTCGCCTATTCCAACCTTGGCTACGAACTGGTCGGCGCGGCTATCGAGCGCAACACCGGAAAGCACTTCGAGCAGCACATGCGGGAGCACCTGCTGGACCCTTTGCAGATGACTCGCTCCAGCTTCGCCAGGAACGCCCTGCCCCAGGCGCAACGCGCCCACGGCTACAGCAGCGGAGGTCGCCCCGGCTCCGCCACCAGCGACCTCCCGACCAACGACCTATGGAGTAGCCCGGTCGACCTCAGCCGCTTCGTCCGCATGCTGTTCGCCAACGGGCGCCACAAAGAGCGCCAGCTTCTCCGGAAACACTCCGTCGAGGAGATGTTCCGCCAGCAGAACGCCGGCAATACCCTGGACTTCGACTGCTAGGTGGGCCTGGCCTGGTTCCTGAGCCCGTGCGGCTCCGCGCCGCTGGAAGGGGGCATCCGTCACTATGAGTACGCCAGCACCACCCCAGGATTCAGCGCCCACCTGGTCCTGCTGCCGGAACAGCGCCTCGCCGCCATTGTCATGAGCAACGCCGATGACAGCGGGCCGCTCACTGCGTCCCTGGCCCGGCAAGCGGCGTCGCTCATGCTGCAGGTCAGGCAGGGCGCCCGTCGCCCCACCGTACAGCCCACTCCCGCGCCCACCCCCGCACTGAAGGTGCCCAGCCCGGAGGAGCGGCGACAGCTATACGGTCGCTACGCAACCCGCCAAGGCCAGGTTCGCCTGTACGAGCGCAGGGGTCGCCTGTACGCAGATATCGGCGAACAACGCGTGGAACTGTTGCGCGACACCTCGGGCTGGCTGCAGGCGAGAAAAAGACTGCTGGGGTTCTGGCCCGTCGGCGTGGACAGCGCCGGACAGTTGCAACTGGACGTGGTCAGCTACGGCCAACGCCGAATCCTGGTATCCCGCCGCCACGGCCAGGTCGCCTACCTCGGCGAGCGCATCGAGCCGACACCCCTGCCCCAGGCCTGGACCGAAGCCGTCGGCACCTACCGCGTAGCCAGCACGGGCCGGCACAGCTACCTGAACGGCCTGAGCATCAGGATCGAAGACGGCTTTCTGCTGGTACGCGGGCAAGCCGGAGAAGCCCGCTCCGGCGAGTTCATCCTGCAACCCATCGACAGCGCACACGCCATCCTGGCTGGCAGCGGCCAGGGCCTGGGGGACACCTTCAGTCGCGACTTCGACGGTCTGAACGCGCTCGGCTACCGCTTCGCCCACCAAGACACCAAGGCACGCCACTGACTGCAACGAAAGGAATCCCCATGAGAAGCCCCTCCCTGCGCCTCGCCGGCACGCTCGCCTGCCTCTGCTCCGCCGCTGTCGCCGAAGAGCGGCATGACAGCTTCGGCCTGGGCGCCCTCGTGGAACACCGTTTCTGAAACGCACCGAGAGAGAATACGAACATGTTCACCGCCTTCGCCTTCCGCGGCCGCCAACCCTATACCGTTCACCGGAACACAGCCCAGGGTGCGAACTTGCGTCCGAAACTGGCGAACCGGCCGGATGAGCCCGCTTCCGCCGGAAAGCCCTGAACCACGGAACGCCTACGGCCTCACTGGCAACGGATCACGCCGCTGGCGATTTCGTCGTCGATGGAGCGCAGCGCATCGGCATCCTGGTGCATCTGCTCGATCACCTCGAGCAGGCGCTGCGCCAGCTTCGGATCGTTCGCCCGCTCGACGGCGCGCATGACCTCGACCGCCGCCGATTCATGATTGTTCGCCATCTGCTTGAGAGCCTTGCGCAAGCGCTGCTCGGTCCATTTCATCGACATGTCGCTTCACCCAGACTGCATATACGGACCCGCCAGGAACGACGGGCTCGCTTAAGAGCGCCGGACCCGGAACAAGTTCAACCTGCCGTCGCGCCACGAGGGCGGGATGGGAGCCGGAAAGGCAAGCGGAGAAGAGATCGTGAAGCGCAAACGAAAACGCCAGGCACAAGGCCTGGCGCTTCGAAATATGGGGTGGACGATGGGAATCGAACCCACGA
>NZ_KV811281.1:243680-253288 GCF_001813025.1 Pseudomonas sp. HMSC066A08 | reverse complement strand
CTGTGCTCTACCAACTGAGCTACGCCCACCATATCTTGAATCGTGCCGGACGTTCCGGCTTCAACCGCAGCGGCCGGACAAACCGAGCCTGAAGGTGGTGCGGACGGAGAGACTCGAACTCTCACGCCTTGCGGCGCTGGAACCTAAATCCAGTGTGTCTACCAATTCCACCACGTCCGCGGGACACTGCTTGGAAATGAAAACGCCAGGCCTCGGGCCTGGCGCTTCGGAATATGGGGTGGACGATGGGAATCGAACCCACGACACCAGGAGCCACAATCCTGTGCTCTACCAACTGAGCTACGCCCACCATATTACGACTTGCGGTAAAACATCGCCTGCTTCTTGCCGATTCGCCGAATGGCGCACCCGGCAGGACTCGAACCTGCGACCATCCGCTTAGAAGGCGGATGCTCTATCCAGCTGAGCTACGGGCGCTTTATTCATCTGCATTCAATGCTGAGCGCAAACTTTAAGCTCTGGCAATCACAAAGTCAGCAACCGACTTGCATTACCTCTTACCCTGCGTCCGGCTGTGCTCGGCAAGCGGGGCGCATGTTATACAGGGGGCGAAAGGCCGTCAACGGGTTTTTTAAAAAAATTCAGCTATATAAAGGAGTTACGGCAAATCCACGGGTCGCCTCCTTTGCCCCGGGCGGCGTCCATGCGAAAATGCGCGTCCTTTTTCCACCCGATTCGATGGTTACCCTTCCGACATGACCGCACAACTGATCGACGGCAAAGCGATCGCCGCCAACCTTCGCCAGCAGATAGCCCAACGCGTGACCGAGCGCCACCAGCAAGGCCTGCGCGTTCCCGGCCTGGCGGTGATCCTGGTCGGCACCGATCCGGCCTCTCAGGTCTATGTGGCGCACAAGCGCAAGGACTGCGAGGAAGTCGGCTTTCTCTCCCAGGCCTACGATCTTCCCGCCGAAACCAGCCAGGACGACCTGCTGGCCCTGATCGACCGCCTGAACGACGATCCCGCCATCGACGGCATCCTGGTCCAGCTACCCCTGCCCGCCCACCTGGACGCCTCCCTGCTGCTGGAGCGTATCCACCCGGACAAGGACGTGGACGGTTTCCATCCCTACAACATCGGCCGCCTGGCCCAGCGCATGCCCCTCCTGCGCCCCTGCACCCCGAAAGGCATCATGACCCTGCTCGCCAGCACCGGCGCCGACCTGTACGGCATGGATGCGGTCGTGGTCGGCGCCTCGAACATCGTCGGCCGGCCCATGGCTCTGGAGTTGCTGCTGGGCGGCTGCACCGTCACCGTGACCCACCGCTTCACCCGCGACCTGGCCGACCATGTGTCGCGCGCCGACCTGGTGGTGGTCGCTGCCGGCAAGCCGGGACTGGTCAAGGGCGAGTGGATCAAGGAAGGCGCCATCGTCATCGACGTCGGCATCAACCGCCAGGCCGACGGCCGCCTGGTCGGCGACGTGGAATACGAGGTGGCGGCGCAACGCGCCAGTTGGATCACCCCGGTACCGGGCGGCGTCGGGCCGATGACCCGCGCCTGCCTGCTGGAAAATACCCTGCACGCCGCCGAACACCTGCACGACTGAGGTCATCGGCAACAAAATAAGAAGCCCCGCATTCGCAGGGCTTCTTATTGATCACTGCGGATCAGTCGGCCAGGCGCCAGGTGGTGCCGCCCTTGCCGTCCTCCAGTACAACGCCCATGGCGGTGAGCTGGTCGCGGATCCGATCGGACTCCGCCCAGTTCTTCGCCGCCCGGGCTTCCAGACGCGCCTGGATCAATGCATCGATCTCGGCCGCATCGACCTTGCCCTCGGCGCCCGCCTGCAGGAAGGCTTCCGGCTCCAGTTGCAGCACCCCCAGCAGGCCCGCCAACTGCTTCAGGCGCGTGGCCAGTGCGGCCGCCGCCGACAGGTCGCTTTCGCGCAGACGATTGATCTCCCGTGCCAGTTCGAACAGCACCGAGCAGGCGCCCGCGGTATTGAAGTCGTCGTCCATCGCCGCGGCGAAGCGCTCGACATACTCCGCCGCTTCCGCCGGCGCCGCCTCGGGCAGCCCCTTGAGCGCGTTGTAGAAACGGTCCAGGGCAGCCTTGGCCTCGCGCAGGTTCTCCTCCGAGTAGTTGATCGGGCTGCGGTAATGGCTGGCGATCAGCAGGTAACGCACCACTTCGGGGTGATATTTCTCCAGCACTTCGCGGATGGTGAAGAAATTGCCCAGCGACTTGGACATCTTCTCGCCGTTGATGGTGATCATCCCGCAGTGCAGCCAGGACTTGGCGTAGGGCTTGCCGGTCGCAGCCTCGCTCTGGGCGATCTCGTTCTCGTGGTGCGGGAACTCCAGGTCGTTGCCACCGCCATGGATGTCGAAGGAATCGCCCAGGCAGCAGGTGGACATCACCGAGCATTCGATGTGCCAGCCCGGGCGCCCCTCGCCCCAGGGCGACGACCAGCTCGGTTCGCCAGGCTTGGCACCCTTCCAGAGCACGAAATCGAGCGGGTCCTCCTTCGCTTCGCCCGGCTCGATCCGCGCACCGATGCGCAGGTCCTCGATCCGGCGCCGGGACAGCTTGCCGTAGCCGGCGAACCTGCCGACCCGGTAGTACACGTCGCCGTTGCCGGGGGCATAGGCATAGCCCTTGTCGATCAGGGTCTGGATCATCGCGTGCATGCCGGCGATGTGATCGGTGGCGCGCGGCTCCTGGTCCGGCTTGAGGATGTTCAGCCGGGCCTCGTCCTCGTGCATCGCCGCGATCATGCGCTCGGTCAGCACATCGAACGGCTCGCCGTTCTCGTTGGCGCGATTGATGATCTTGTCATCGATATCGGTGATGTTGCGCACGTACGTCAGGTCGTAGCCACGGTGCCGCAGCCAGCGGGTGATCACGTCGAACGCCACCATACTGCGGCCGTGGCCCAGATGGCAGTAGTCGTACACGGTCATGCCGCACACGTACATGCGCACCTGGTTGCCGACCAGCGGCGTGAAGACTTCTTTGGTCTTGCTCAGCGTGTTGTAGATCTGCAGCACGGTCTATCCTCAGCCCTGTCCCCAGGAGTCACGCAGGGTGACGGTACGGTTGAACACCGGCTTGCCCGGCCTGGAGTCCTTCAGGTCGGCGACGAAATAGCCTTCGCGCTCGAACTGGAAGCGATCCTCCGGGTTCGCCTGACCCAGCGACGGCTCGGCGCGACAGCCGGTCAGTACCTGCAGGGAGTCGGCGTTGATGTTGTCGAGGAAGCTGCCGCCCTCTTCCGCCTTCTCCGGATTGGCCGAGCGGAACAGCCGATCGTACAGGCGCACTTCGCACTCGACGCTGCCCTCGGCCGGCACCCAGTGGATCACGCCCTTGACCTTGCGGCCTTCCGGGTTCTTGCCCAGGGTGTCCGGGTCGTAGCTGCAGCGCAGTTCGACGATCTTGCCGTCGGCATCCTTGATCGCCTCGTCGGCACGGATCACGTAGCTGCCGCGCAGACGCACCTCGCCACCGGGGATCAGGCGCTTGTAGCCGGCCGGCGGGACTTCCTCGAAGTCACCGGCATCGATGAACAGCTCGCGACCGAACGGCAGTACGCGCACCCCCATGTCCTCCTTCGGATGACGCGGCAATTCGAGGCTCTCCACCTGCCCTTCGGGGTAGTTGGTGATCACTACCTTGAGCGGTTTCAGCACGCACATGGCACGCGGCGCGGTGGCGTCCAGGTGGTCGCGGATGCTGAACTCGAGCATGCCGATGTCGACCACGCCGCTGGCACGGTTCACCCCGATCATCTCGCAGAAGTTGCGGATCGACTCCGGGGTGTAGCCGCGGCGGCGATAGCCGGACAGGGTCGACATGCGCGGATCGTCCCAGCCACTGACATGGCCTTCGTCGACCAGTTGCTTGAGCTTGCGCTTGCTGGTCACGGTGTAGTTCAGGTTGAGCCGGGAGAATTCGTACTGGCGCGGTTGCGCAGGTACCGGCAGGTTGGCCAGGAACCACTCGTAGAGCGGACGATGGTCTTCGAATTCCAGGGTGCAGATCGAATGGGTGATGCCCTCGATGGCGTCCGACTGACCGTGGGTGAAGTCGTAGCTCGGGTAGATGCACCACTTGTCGCCGGTCTGGTGGTGATGCGCATGGCGGATGCGGTACAGGATCGGGTCGCGCAGGTTCATGTTCGGCGAACCCATGTCGATCTTCGCCCGCAGCGAACGGGCACCGTCGGGGAACTCACCGGCCTTCATGCGGGCGAACAGGTCGAGGTTCTCCTCCACCGAACGGTCACGGTAAGGGCTGTTGCGGCCCGGCTCGGTGAGGGTGCCGCGGTATTCGCGCATCTCCTCGGGGCCAAGATCGCAGACGAACGCCTTGCCGGCCTTGATCAGCTCGATGGCCCAGGCATGCAACTGGTCGAAATAGTTGGAGGCATAGCAGACCTCGCCGGACCACTGGAAGCCCAGCCACTTGATGTCGGCCTCGATGGCATCGATGTATTCCTGATCTTCCTTGGCCGGGTTGGTGTCATCGAAGCGCAGATGGCAATCGCCAGCGAATTCCTGGGCCAGGCCGAAGTTCAGGCAGATCGACTTGGCGTGGCCGATGTGCAGGTAACCGTTGGGCTCCGGGGGGAAACGGGTGACGATCTTCGCGTGCTTGCCGGCATCCAGGTCGGCTTGAACGATCTGGCGCAGGAAGTTCGGGGCGGCGGTGGTCTCTGGCTTGCTCATGGGATCCTTGGTCATGCTCTCGCCCGACCAGGGTAGGCCGGGCAAATCAAAGCGCTTATCATAGCCGAAGCTGTCAACCCCCTGACAGGCCTTCGATTTTCACGACAAAGCGGATTACCCACATGATCAAGCTGCATACCAACCATGGCGTCATCACCCTGAAGCTCGATGAAGAGAAAGCCCCGGAAACCGCGGCGAACTTCAAGGAGTACGTGAAAAGCGGCCACTACGACAACACCGTCTTCCACCGCGTGATCAACAATTTCATGATCCAGGGCGGCGGTTTCGAGCCGGGCATGAAACAGAAGCCCACCCGCGCGCCGATCAAGAACGAAGCCAACAACGGCCTGACCAACAAGGTCGGCAGCATCGCCATGGCTCGCACCATGGATCCGCATTCGGCCAGCGCGCAGTTCTTCATCAACGTCGCCGACAACGACTTCCTCAACCACACCGCCCCCACTACCCAGGGCTGGGGCTATGCCGTGTTCGGCGAAGTGGTCGAGGGCATGGATGTGGTCAACAAGATCAAGGGCGTGGCCACCACCATGCGCAGCGGCCACCAGGACGTGCCGGCCGAGGACGTGATCATCGAGAAGGCCGAAATCGTCGAAGAATGAAGCGATGAGCGTCCTGTTCATCTCGGACCTGCATCTCGAAGCGGAACGCCCGGACATCACCCGGGCGTTTCTGTCTTTCCTCGATGAGCGCGCCCGCCGGGCCGAGGCCCTGTATATCCTCGGCGACTTCTTCGAAGCCTGGATCGGCGACGACGGCATGGACGCCTTCCAGCGTTCCATCGCCCAGTCCCTGCGCCAGGTGGCCGACGGCGGTACGCGCATCTACCTGATGCACGGCAATCGCGACTTCCTCATCGGCAAGGCGTTCTGCCGCGAGGCCGGATGCACGCTGCTGCCCGACCCGAGCGTGATCGACCTGTACGGCGAGCCGGTATTGCTGATGCACGGGGACAGCCTGTGCACCCGCGACGAGGCCTACATGCGCCTGCGCCGCTGGCTGCGCAACCCGCTCACGCTCTGGGTACTGCGCCACCTGCCGCTGGCCACCCGGCACAAGCTGGCACGCAAGCTACGCAAGGAAAGCCGCGCGCAGACCCGCATGAAAGCCGTCGACATCATCGATGTCACGCCCGAAGAAGTGCCCGGGGTCATGCGCGGGCATGGCGTGCGAACCCTGATCCACGGCCACACTCATCGGCCGGCCGAACACCCGCTGGACATCGACGGTCAGCCCGCCCGGCGCATCGTGCTCGGCGATTGGGACCGCCAGGGCTGGGCCCTGGAGGTCGACGCCAACGGCCATCGCCAGGCGCCCTTCCCGCTCTGACCCACCCCAGGCCCGCCATGCGGGCCTTTCAGCGAAGCATTATGCGATTCGCATTTTTTCCGCCGTCCATCTTGACGTCGCGGGCCACCTTTCAGCAGGATCGCGCTCCCCCACCGACATCAAGGAATGATCGTGATCATCTCGAAGGGAAACCTGCTCAAGTTCGTCGCCGCCCCCATCGGCGTGCTCGCCCTCGGCTTCGGCCTGTTCAACGGCGTGTTCTTCTATAACGAAGCCGGCTTCATGACCCACGTAAGGACCATCTTCGGCGACGAGAAGATCGTCGATGACGTCGGCTACGCGACCAAGTGGTTCGGTCGCGCCACCACCTGGAAGAAGGCCATCAGCGTGCAGTCCGTGCTGGTCATGGACGCTAACGACACCAATCCGGACAATGACGGCCTCGGCGCCACCATCGAAGCTTTCCCGATCGTGTTCCTCGGCAACGTCGACGCCAAGGTCGAGTCTTCCGCGCGCTTTCGCCTGCCCGGTGGCGAGCCGTTCCTGAAGATGGCCCAGGAATACCGCAACCCGGACAACTTCATCCGCACCGCACTGGTGCCGGCGATCAAGGAAACCCTCCAGGCCACCGCTTCGCTGATGAGCGCCGACGACTATTACGCCGGAGCCCGCAGCGAATTCGCCGCCGAGTTCGAGAACCAGCTCAACGACGGCCTGTACCTGATCAAGCGCAAGGAAGTCCGCGGGCCGCGCGGCGCCATTCCGCACCAGACCGCGATCCTCCAGGCCGGCACCGAGCAGGGAGCGTTCGGCGACAACAACGCCAGCCAGTTCGTCACCGAGAAGGTCACCGATGCCAAGGGCATCCCGGTACGCAAGCAACAGCAGTTCCGCAAGTTCGGCGTCGAGGTGGTGGAAGCGCGGATCACCAACGTCGATCCCAACCCGCAGTACAAGCAGCGCATGGTCAAGGTTCAGCAGGCGCTCGCCGAGCTGGCGGTGGCGCGGCAGAACCGTCTGAAGGAAGAAGAGGAAAAGCTGCTGGTCACCGCCCGCGGCGAGAAGGAAGTCGAGGCCAAGCGCCAGGAAACCCTGCGCGACCAGATCGAACGCACCACCCAGGCGGAAACCGACAAGCAATTGGCGGTGATCAACGCCGAGCGCGAGAAGCAGCGCGCCGAGATCGAGAAGCAGACCGCCGAACTGCTGCGCGACAAGGCCACGGTGACCGCCCAGGCCACCAAGATCACCGCCGACGCCGAGGCCTACGCCCGCGAAGCGGTGATCAAGGCGGACGGCGCGTTGCAGCCGAAGCTCGACGCGCTGATCGCGATCAACAAGGTCTGGGCCGAAGCCGCCGCCCAGGCCCCCGTTCCCAGCGTAATGATGGGTGCCGGCGCCAACGGCGCGGCGAGCCGCCAGGACGAGATCGGCCAGCTGATGGGCGTTCTGGCGACCAAGGCCGCCCGCGACCTGGCCCTCGACCTCAAGGTCAAGGACTGATCCAGGCAGCAAAAAAAAGCGCCCCGCGGGGCGCTTTCTTGTTTCCGGCTCAGGCCACCAGGTCCACCGGGAGGCCGCTGTGGAAGCGGAACTCGTTGTCCGGGCCGCTGATCAGCTCGGCCTCCTTGGCCCGCACCACCTCGATCGTCCGCTCCACGTCGGCCTCGTCGCCGTACTGGTAGGCCAGCTTCAGGTAGTCCTGGAAATGCCGCGACTCGGACTTCAGCAAACCGCCGTAGAACTTCGCCAGCTCCGCGTCCAGGTGCGGCACCAGGGCGGCGAAGCGTTCGCAGGAACGCGCCTCGATGAAGGCGCCGACCACCAGCGTATCGGTCAGCCGCTGCGGCTCCTGCTTGCGCACCAGATCGCGCAGCGCCGAGGCGTAGCGGGAGGCGCTGACATTGACCACCGGGATGCCGCGTTTCTTCAGGATCGCCAGCACCTGCTCGAAGTGGCGCAGCTCCTCGCGCGCCAGCCGGCTCATCTTGTTCACCAGGTCCAGGCGGCCGGAGTACTTGCCGATCAGTTGCATCGCCGTCGCCGCGGCCTTCATCTCGCAGGCCTTGTGGTCCAGCAGCATGACGTCCTGGCGCTCCAGGGCCGCCTCGACCCAGGCGGCGGGAGTGGAACAGGCGAGGAATTGGTCGATCTCGGGCAACATGGCGCAGGTCACTCATTCTGGAAAGGGTCTGCCACGACGCTGGTCGGGGCAGCAAAGGCGGAGCATTATACGGAAGCTGCGGTGGTCGGGCAGGCCGACCCGTTTGATATGCATCAAGAGCAGCGGCTGGATTGCGTCTAGAGTTGTTTCAGCGATAACCACAAGCACTCAGGGAGACGATCATGCAAGCCATTCGCAGCATCCTCGTGGTGATTGAACCGGACCAGCTGGAAGGTCTCGCGCTGAAACGGGCACAACTGATCGCCGGCGTGACCCAGTCGCACCTGCACCTGCTGGTCTGCGAGAAGCGCCGCGACCACAGCGCCGCCCTCAACGACCTGGCCCAGGAGCTGCGTGAGGAAGGCTACAGCGTCTCGACCAACCAGGCCTGGAAGGACTCCCTGCACCAGACCATCATCGCCGAGCAACAGGCCGAAGGCTGCGGGCTGATCATCAAGCAGCACTTTCCCGACAACCCGCTGAAAAAGGCCATCCTCACCCCGGACGACTGGAAGCTGCTGCGCTTCGCGCCCTGTCCGGTACTGATGACCAAGACCGCCCGGCCCTGGACGGGCGGAAGGATTCTCGCCGCGGTCGACGTCGGCAACAACGACGGCGAGCACCGCTCCCTGCACGCCGGGATCATCAGCCATGCCTACGACATCGCCGGCCTGGCCAAGGCCACGCTGCACGTGATCAGCGCCCACCCCTCGCCGATGCTCTCCTCCGCCGACCCGACCTTCCAGCTCAGCGAAACCATAGAGGCCCGATATCGCGAGGCCTGCCGCACCTTCCAGGCCGAGTACGGTTTCAGCGACGAACAATTGCACATCGAGGAAGGTCCGGCCGACGTGCTGATCCCGCGCACCGCGCAGAAGCTCGACGCGGTAGTCACCGTGATCGGCACCGTGGCGCGCACCGGGTTGTCCGGTGCGCTGATCGGCAATACCGCGGAAGTGGTGCTGGATACCCTGGAAAGCGACGTGCTGGTGTTGAAACCGGACGACATCATCGCCCACCTGGAGGAGCTGGCCAGCAAGGAGTGACCGTTGGTCGGACGAAAAAGCCGCCCAAGGGCGGCTTTTCCGCTGGAGACACCGCCTATCTGTCGATGGCCTGCAGGAACGAGGGCGCGATGTAGCGCTGGTAATGCGCTTCCGACAACAGGAAGAATTCCCGGTCGATGGCATCGCGCAGGTCCGGCAGGCTCCAGTCGCGGAATTCCGGCAGCAGTGCCACGCCGTAGGCTTCGATCTGGTTGATCAACCGGGAACCGCGGGCGATCAACTGGTAGGCCCAGCAATAGGGAGACTGCTCGGGGACGAAGCGGATCTGCCGCTGCTCCAGTTGCAGGCGCAGGCGCGCGGCGTCGAAGACTTCCAGCTTGGCGGCCATCACCTGGGCCAGCAACTGCTCGAGGCGACTCCAGACAGCCCGCTTT
>NZ_KV811281.1:150007-243580 GCF_001813025.1 Pseudomonas sp. HMSC066A08 | reverse complement strand
TTTCCTCGGCGTCGTAGAGGTTCCAGTTGACCACCTCATGGTGGAAACGCTTGCAGCCACGGCATACCAGGTCGCCGTATACCGTGGAGCAAAGCCCTACGCAGGGGGTTTTGATTCTTTGCGAAGACATGGCCGGGACAACGAAAACAAAGCGGCATCTTAGCCCTTTGTCTAATCAAGTTCACCCCGTGGTTCCTAGGGTTTCCGACTTAACTTTGCGTCGAGTTTCCAGTAACATTGGCCCGCCTTTTTAGGCGCCAATGTCCGTTAGAAGCTGTTTTCAAAGCGTCACGAGCACAGTTTCCGGCAGGTACGCTGGCGACGGCGCCTCCCTCAAGCGTCTCGCCAGCCCCACCCCAGCCCGCCGGCGTAAAACTTTGAAAACAGCTTCTGTCTGGAACCTGCCGATGCCCTCGTAGGTTGGTGGATTACCGTCCACCTGGGCCTGACGAGCGGATCTGCGTCGGTTCCTGGATACGTGTCCCCCGGGACCACTGATGAGGGAAATACTGTGCTTGAAGCCTACCGCAAACACGTAGAAGAGCGTGCCGCCCAGGGTGTCGTGCCCCAACCGCTGAACGCCGAACAGACCGCAGGCCTGGTCGAGCTGCTGAAGAACCCGCCGGCCGGCGAAGAAGAATTCCTCCTTGACCTGATCACCAACCGCGTACCGCCGGGCGTCGACGAAGCCGCCTACGTCAAGGCCGGTTTCCTTTCCGCCATCGTCAAGGGCGAAGCCACCTCCCCCCTTATCGACAAGCAACGTGCCGCCGAGCTGCTGGGCACCATGCAGGGCGGCTACAACATCGCCACCCTGGTCGAACTGCTGGACGACGCCGAACTGGCCAACACCGCCGCCGAACAGCTGAAGCACACCCTGCTGATGTTCGACGCCTTCCACGACGTAGCCGAACGCGCCAAGAAGGGCAATGCCGCGGCCAAGTCCGTGCTGCAATCCTGGGCCGATGGCGAGTGGTTCAAGGCCAAGCCGGAAGTCCCGGAAAAGCTGACTCTCACCGTATTCAAGGTCCCCGGCGAAACCAACACCGACGACCTCTCCCCGGCCCCCGACGCCTGGTCGCGCCCGGACATCCCGCTGCACGCCCTGGCCATGCTGAAGATGGCCCGCGACGGCATCGAGCCGGTCCAGCCGGGTTCGGTCGGTCCGCTGAAGCAGATCGAAGCGGTCAAGGCCAAGGGCTTCCCGGTCGCCTACGTCGGCGACGTGGTCGGCACCGGTTCCTCGCGCAAATCCGCCACCAACTCGGTGCTGTGGTTCTTCGGCGACGACATTCCGTTCGTGCCGAACAAGCGTGCCGGCGGCTTCTGCTTCGGCACCAAGATCGCGCCGATCTTCTACAACACCATGGAAGATGCCGGCGCCCTGCCGATCGAGTTCGACTGCACCAACCTGGCCATGGGCGACGTCATCGACGTATACCCCTATGAAGGCAAGGTCGTTCGCCACGACAGCGGCGAAGTGGTCACCACCTTCGAGCTGAAGACCCCGGTCCTGCTCGACGAAGTCCGCGCCGGCGGCCGTATCCCGCTGATCGTCGGCCGTGGCCTGACCGAGAAGGCCCGCGCCGAGCTGGGCCTGGGCGCCTCCGACCTGTTCCGCAAGCCGGAAGCACCGGCCGATAGCGGCAAGGGCTTCACCCTGGCGCAGAAAATGGTCGGCCGCGCCTGCGGTCTGCCGGAAGGCCAGGGCGTGCGCCCGGGCACCTACTGCGAACCGAAGATGACCACCGTCGGTTCCCAGGACACCACCGGCCCGATGACCCGCGACGAACTGAAGGACCTCGCCTGCCTCGGCTTCTCCGCCGACCTGGTGATGCAGTCCTTCTGCCACACCGCGGCCTATCCGAAGCCGATCGACGTCAAGACCCACCACACCCTGCCCGACTTCATCATGACCCGTGGCGGCGTGTCGCTGCGTCCGGGCGACGGCATCATCCACAGCTGGCTGAACCGCATGCTGCTGCCCGATACCGTTGGTACCGGCGGCGACTCGCACACCCGCTTCCCGATCGGCATCTCCTTCCCGGCCGGCTCCGGCCTGGTGGCCTTCGCCGCCGCCACCGGCGTGATGCCGCTGGATATGCCGGAGTCGGTGCTGGTGCGCTTCAAGGGCAAGCTGCAACCGGGCATCACCCTGCGTGACCTGGTCCATGCGATCCCTTACTACGCGATCCAGCAGGGCCTGCTGACCGTCGAGAAGAAAGGCAAGAAGAACATCTTCTCCGGCCGCATCCTCGAGATCGAAGGCCTCAACGACCTGACCGTGGAGCAGGCCTTCGAGCTGTCCGACGCCTCGGCCGAGCGTTCCGCCGCCGGCTGCACCATCAAGCTGCCGGAACAGGCGATCGCCGAGTACCTGAAGTCCAACATCACCCTGCTGCGCTGGATGATCGGCGAAGGCTACGGCGACCCGCGCACCCTGGAGCGTCGCGCCCAGGCGATGGAAGCCTGGCTGGCCAAGCCGGAGCTGCTGGAAGCCGACAAGGACGCCGAGTACGCCGCGGTGATCGAGATCGACCTGGCCGACGTCAAGGAGCCGGTGCTCTGCGCGCCGAACGATCCGGACGACGCGCGCCTGCTGTCGAGCGTACAGGGCCGCAAGATCGATGAAGTGTTCATCGGCTCCTGCATGACCAACATCGGTCACTTCCGCGCCGCCGGCAAGCTGCTGGACAAGGTCAAGGGCGGTATCCCGACCCGTCTGTGGCTGGCTCCGCCGACCAAGATGGACGCCCACCAGCTGACCGAGGAAGGCTACTACGGTATCTACGGCAAGGCTGGCGCGCGCATGGAAATGCCGGGCTGCTCGCTGTGCATGGGCAACCAGGCTCGCGTCCAGACCGGTTCCACCGTGGTCTCCACTTCGACCCGTAACTTCCCGAACCGTCTGGGCGATGCCACCGATGTGTTCCTGGCATCGGCCGAGCTGGCGGCGGTCTCCTCGATCCTCGGCAAACTGCCGACCGTGGAGGAGTACATGGCCTACGCGAAGGACATCGACAGCATGGCTGCCGACGTCTACCGCTACCTGAGCTTCGACCAGATCGCCGAGTTCCGCGAAGCGGCTGCGAACGCCAAGATCCCGGTCGTCCAGGCCTGATCCAGCGACGCGTCGAACAAGCCCCGCCCCGTGCGGGGCTTTTTCTTGCCCGGCGCAAACCCTCGCACCGCCTGGCATAACGCTTGCTGTGGCAGCTATGGAAAAGCGCGCCGACGACAGCGCCTGCGCACTGGAAAACGGGACGGCCCGCGCTGCCCTCCCGCACTCGAGGTGGTAATGACAGACAGAGCGATACGCAGCCAGGCCTGGGCCGGCGGTTCCGACGCACCGGAAAAGAGCGCCCTGGACATCGGTTTCATGGCGCTGACCGATTCGGCCTCGCTGATCGTGGCCGCCACCCAGGGCTTCGCCCAGCCCTACGGCCTCTCGCTCAATCTCAGGCGCCAACCGTCCTGGGCCGCCTTGCGCGACAAGCTGCTCAGCGGCGAGCTGGATGCCGCGCAGTGCCTGTACGGGCTGGTCTACGGCGTCCAGCTCGGCCTCGGCGGCAGCGTGGCGAGCGAGATGGCGGTGCTCATGGGACTGTGCCAGAACGGCCAGGCGATCAATCTTTCCGAACCGCTGAAGCAGGCTGGCGTGACCAGTGCGGAGGCACTGCTCCGGCATCGGCGCCAGAATGGTGCACGCCTGACCCTGGCACAGACCTTTCCCACCGGCACCCACGCGCTCTGGCTGAACTACTGGTTGGCGAGCATCGGTCTGCATCCGCTGCACGACGTGCACAGCGTGGTGGTTCCACCGGCACAGATGGTCGGCCATCTCCAGGCCGGGCGCATCGACGGGTTCTGCGCCGGCGGCCCCTGGGGCGCCCTGGCCGTGGACCAGGGCCAGGGCTTCACCATCGCCACCAGCCAGGCGATCTGGCCGGACCACCCGGAAAAGGTCCTCGGCACTACCCGCGCCTTCGTCGACGCCTACCCGAACACCGCCCGCGCGCTGGTCATGGCGGTCCTCGACGCCAGCCGCTTCATCGAACAGAACGCCGAGAACCGCCTGGGCACCGCGCAACTGATCAGCAGCCGCGACTATGTCGACGCTCCGCTCGGGGCGATCCAGCCGCGCTTCTTCGGCCGCTACCAGGACGGCCTCGGCAACGCCTGGCAGGACCCGCATCCGCTGCGTTTCTACGCCGACGGCGAAGTCAACCGGCCCTGGCTCTCGGATGGCATGTGGTTCATGACCCAGTTCCGCCGCTGGGGCCTGCTGCGCGAAGACCCGGACTACCTGGGCATCGCCCGCAGGGTCCAGCAGACCGCGCTGTACCGCGATGCCGCGACGGCCCTTGGCCTGTGCCTGGACGGCGCCGACATGCGCCGCTCGATGCTGATCGACGGGCGCACCTGGGACGGTAGCGACCCCGCCGGCTACGCCCGCAGCTTCCCGATCCACGCCCTGGCCGAAACCGGCCAGGGCATCGCCCCCTGACCCTGGTGCGCCCGCCATGCTGCGTATCCTGCTGATCGACGACACGCCGAAGAAAGTCGGACGCCTCAGGGCCGCCCTGCTCGAGAGCGGTTTCGAAGTGGTGGACGAGTCGGGGCTGACCATCGACCTGCCGGCACGCGTCGAAGCGCTGCGTCCCGACGTGATCCTGATCGACACGGAGTCTCCCGGCCGCGACGTGATGGAGCAGGTCTGCCTGGTCAGCCGCGACCAGCCGCGCCCGATCGTGATGTTCACCGACGAGCACGATCCGGGAGTGATGCGCCGCGCCATCCAGTCCGGGGTCAGCGCCTACATCGTCGAAGGCATTCAGGCCAGCCGCCTGCAACCGATCCTCGACGTAGCCATGGCGCGCTTCGAGAGCGACCAGGCGCTGCGCGCTCAACTGCAGGCGCGCGAGGCGCAGCTGGCCGAGCGCAAGCGCATCGAGCTGGCCAAGGGCCTGCTGATGAAGATGAAGCATTGCGGCGAGGAGGAGGCCTACACGCTGATGCGGCGCCAGGCCATGAGCCGCCAGCAGAAGCTGATCCAGGTCGCCGAGCAGATCATCGCCATGCACGACATGCTCGGCGACTGAAGCCGGCTGGGCAGCTGGCGATCATATCGCCAGCCATCCTGCTGGCCCCCGGCGCAGAGCGGCGCGGCTATGCTCGTGCGCCCGGAACGGTCCTATCCGTTCTGGGAGCTACCCCCTCGCCACCCTCGACTAGCATGACCAGGGAGGCCCGCAGTGGACGCCCAGGGCTAGGAGCCGCAGGCGTCCGCCCGAACCGCACCGCCGACTCAGCGGTCAGGAGATGCTCAGCATGATCGATCTCAGCACCTGGAACCTTACCATTCCCACCGAACCCACCCCGCAGGTGATCACCACCCAGCAACTCAACAACGGCTACCAGAGCCAGTACTTCCAGCAAGGCAACGATGGCGGCCTGGTCTTCTGGGTGCCCATCGACGGCTCACACACCGAGGACAGCACCTATCCTCGCACCGAACTGCGCGAAACCCAGGCCGACGGCAGCCTCGACAACTGGTACTACTGGCAGGCCGACAACGAACTGCGGGTGACCATGAGCGTCGAGAAGGTCCCCTCGAAGAACAAGGTGATCATCGGCCAGATCCACAGCAAGTCGCCACAGACCGACGACGGCGAACCTCTGGTGAAGCTGCAGTACTACTACAAGCCCGAGGAAGGCCTCGGCCGGGTCGAGGCGCTGGTACGCAACCACCCGGACGATTCCTATAGCCGCAACGTGTCGATCCTCGAGCAGGTACGCCTGGGCGAGCGCTTCAACTACAGCCTGCGCGTCACCTCCAGCGGCGAATTGGCGGTGCGCGCGCGCAGCCAGGACGGCGAAGAGGACGCCTACTACCAGACCCTCGGCAGCGCCTGGAACGATCAGTTGCTCTATTTCAAGGCCGGCGCCTACGTGAACGACAACGCCGGCGACAGCGGCGAAGGCAGCCGCGTGACCATCTACCACCTGAACACCGCCCACCGCTGAACCGCCGACGGCGCACGGACGCGCCGCCCCAGCCCTGTGCAAGCCCCCGACGCCTGCCACCGCGGCGTGCACACCCGACGCCATGGTTGTCCCTGCAACCGCTCTACGCCGAGCTTTCGACAACTTGGCAAAGAGCTTGCTATGTCCTGCCTGACGGTAGCCAACGGCGGTTACCCATCCCCGACAAAGACGTCGCGCGGCCTCTCCCTCCCGGCAGAGGCCCGTGGCGTCTTCGTCGTTTCGCCCCAGCGTCGGGGCGGGTGGGTGGTCCGCTGTCGGACGCTCACCTTGTAGCGATGCAACTTCCGCCGGGCGGCCGTTCCGCCCCGATTCCGCTGGATACGAGGTGTTCGATGAACAACAGCTTCTGGAAGGCCGGCCATGCGCCGACCCTGTTCGCGGCGTTTCTCTATTTCGACCTGAGCTTCATGGTCTGGTACGTGCTCGGCCCGCTGGGGGTACAGATTGCCGGCGACCTGCAACTGAGCACCCAACAGCGCGCGATGATGGTCGCCACGCCGATCCTCGCCGGCGCTGTACTGCGCTTCCTGCTCGGCCTGCTGGCCGATCGCTGGTCGCCGAAGAGCGCCGGCATCCTCGCCCAGGTCATCGTCATCGCCGCCCTGGCGGCCGCCTGGCTGCTGGGCGTGAACAGCTATGCGCAGGCACTGCTGCTGGGGTTGTTCCTCGGCTTCGCCGGGGCCTCCTTCGCCGTGGCTCTGCCGCTCGCTTCGCAATGGTACCCGCCGCAACACCAGGGCAAGGCCATGGGCATCGCCGGCGCGGGCAACTCCGGCACCGTGCTCGCCGCCCTCTTCGCCCCCGGCCTGGCCGCCGCGTTCGGCTGGAACAACGTGTTCGGCTTCGCCCTGCTGCCGCTCGTCCTGACCCTCCTGGTGTTCGCCATGATCGCGCGCAACGCCCCGCAGCGGCCGGCGCCCAAGGCCATGGGCGATTACCTGAAAGCCCTCGGCGACCGCGACAGCTGGTGGTTCATGTTCTTCTACAGCGTCACCTTCGGCGGCTTCCTCGGCCTGGCCAGCACCCTGCCCGGCTATTTCCACGACCAGTACGGCCTGAACCCGGTGACCGCCGGCTACTACACCGCCGCCTGCGTATTCGCCGGCAGCCTGATGCGCCCGCTCGGAGGCGCCCTCGCCGATCGCATAGGCGGCATCCGCAGCCTGCTGATGGTGTACACCCTGGCCGCCATCTGCATCGCCGCGGTCGGTTTCCACTTGCCCAGCGCGATGGCCGCCCTCGGCCTGTTCGTGGTTGCCATGCTCAGTCTCGGTGCCGGCAATGGCGCGGTGTTCCAGCTGGTACCGCAGCGCTTCCACAAGGAAATCGGCGTGATGACCGGGCTGATCGGCATGGCCGGCGGCATCGGCGGCTTCTGCCTGACTGCCGGCCTCGGCGCGATCAAGCAAAGCACCGGCGACTACCAGCTCGGCCTGTGGCTGTTCGCCAGTCTCGGCGTGCTGGCCTGGTTCGGCCTCCATGGGGTGAAGCGGCGCTGGCGCACCACCTGGGGCTCGGCCGCGGTCACCGCCGCGCGGGTCTGAGCGTGGGGCTGCGCCTGAGCATCGGCGAGGCCAGCGCCTGCGGGCCTCGCACGGAAAACCAGGACGCGCTGCGGGTGGTCACCCCGGCGCCGGGCCTGGCCGCCAGCAAGGGACACCTGCTGGCCATCGCCGACGGTGTCAGCCAGTGCGCCGATGGCGGCCTGGCGGCGCGCAGCAGCCTGCAAGCGCTGGCCCTGGATTACTATGCGACTCCGGAAACCTGGGCCATCGTGCAGTCCCTGGACCGCCTGCTGCTGGCACAGAACCGTTGGCTACAGGCCAATGGCGGCGGCCAGCCGCTGCTAACCACCCTCACCGCCCTGGTGCTGCGCGGCACCCGCTACACCCTGGCCCACGTCGGCGATTGCCGGGCCTACCTGTGGCGCGATGGCGAGTTGCTCCGGCAGACCAGCGACCACGTCTGGGAACAGCCGCATATGCAACACGTGCTGACCCGTGCCCTGGGACTGGACCAGCATCTGGTGGTCGACTATCTGGAAGGCGATCTGGAGCCCGGCAGCCAGTGGCTACTGGTCAGCGACGGCGTCTGGGCGACGCTGGGCGACAGCGGTATCCGCAGCATCCTGCGCAACGCCGAGGAGCCGCAGCGCAGCGCCGAGGCCCTGGTTCGCGCCGCCCACCTGGCAGGCAGCCAGGACAACGCCAGCGCCCTGCTGGTACGCGTGGAAGCCGTGCCCGCAGGCAGCCTCGGCGACGCCCTCGCGCAACTGGGCCAATGGCCACTGCCGCCGCCGCTGAAGCCCGGCCAGCTCTTCGAAGGCTGGCGGGTCCGGCAGTTGCTCGGCGAATCCCGCCAGTCCCTGCTCTACCGGGTCGAGGATGGACAGGGCCAACCCTGGCTGCTGAAGACCCTTCCCGCCGCACGTGCCGACGATCCGCTGGCAACCCAGGCCCTGCTGCTCGAGGAATGGTTCCTGCGCCGCGTCCAGGGCCGGCATTTCCCCGAGTTGCACGGATTGGCGCAACGCCAGCATCTTTATTACCTGATGCGCGAGCACCCCGGAGAGACTCTCGCCGAGCGCTTGCGCAGCCATGGCCCGCTGTCGCTGCCGGAGTGGCTGGGGCTGGCCAACCAGCTGCTGCGCGGGCTTGGCCAGTTGCATCGACGCAACCTGCTGCACCGCGACCTCAAGCCGGAAAATCTCCACCTCGGCCGCGACGGCGAGCTGCGCCTGCTGGATTTCGGCCTGGCCTGGTGTCCGGGATTGTCGCGCGAAGACCCCCATCTGCTACCGGGTACGCCCAGCTACCTGGCGCCGGAGTGCTTCTCCGGCACCTCGCCCTCGGTGCGCCAGGATCTCTACGC
This sequence comes from Pseudomonas sp. HMSC066A08, assembly GCF_001813025.1. NCBI lineage: Bacteria > Pseudomonadati > Pseudomonadota > Gammaproteobacteria > Pseudomonadales > Pseudomonadaceae > Pseudomonas > Pseudomonas sp. HMSC066A08. The sequence goes on along the minus strand of NZ_KV811281.1, from coordinate 234,661 downwards.
CACCGGCGTCTGCCTCTACCAGGCGCTGACCGGGCGCTATCCCTATGGCGAGATCGAAGCCTTCCAGCACCCGCGCTTCGGTCGCCCCGTCCCGCCCAGCCGCTATCGCCCCGACCTGCCGGCCTGGATCGACGACCTGCTGCTGCGCGCCGTCGCCTGCGACCCCGCACAGCGCTTCGAGACCGCCGAGGAATGGCTGCTCTCGCTGCAACAGGGAGAAGCGTTGCCGGCCGCGGCAACCCGCCCATTGCTGGAGCGCGAACCGCTGCAGACCTGGCGCGCCATCGCCCTGCTGTCCCTGGCCGCCAACCTGGCGCTACTCCTGGTCTGGCTGAAGGGCTGAGAGGCACCAGCCCGGTGCGATACGCCCCGGCACGGGGCAGAAAGACCGCGGGGAGGCCCCGCGTTATCCCTGCAAGGCCATGGAGATAGGCAATAGCGCAAGTTGGCACGGCGCCTGCTTGGGTTCTCCCGACAATCGACAACAAGGCGCCTGCCTCAACGACGAGGCGGCGTTTCCCGACCGAACGGGACCTGGACAAAGGCGTCCTGCTGGCAACAGCGGGACGCCTTTTTTGTTTGCGCCAACCTTATGCAGGAGCTCCTCCGCATGAAGAAGATCAAGCTGGTGATGGTCGGCAACGGCATGGCCGGGGTCCGTACCCTGGAAGAACTGCTCAAGCTCAACTCGGACTTCTACGACATCACGGTGTTCGGCGCCGAGCCCCATCCCAACTACAACCGCATCCTGCTGTCCCCGGTGCTGGCCGGCGAGCAGACCTTCGAGGAAATCGTCCTCAACGACCTCAACTGGTATGCGGAAAACGGCATCAAGCTCCTCCTCGACCGCAAGGTGGTGCAGATCGACCGGCTTCGCCGCAGGGTGGTCGCCGCGGACGGCAGCGAGGCCGAGTACGACCGCCTGCTGCTGGCCACCGGCTCGGTCCCCTTCATCCTGCCGATACCCGGCAATCGCCTGCAGGGCGTGATCGGCTACCGCGACATCGCCGACACCCAGGCCATGATCGACTGCGCCCGGACCCACAGCCACGCGGTGGTGATCGGCGGCGGCCTGCTCGGCCTGGAGGCGGCCAACGGCCTCAAGCAACGCGGCATGGACGTGACCGTCGTGCACCTCTCCGACTGGCTGCTGGAACGCCAACTGGACCGCACCGCCGGCAAACTCCTGCAAGGCGCGCTGGAAGCCCGCGGCATCCGCTTCCGCCTGAACACCCAGACCCAGGAACTGATGGACAACGGCAGCGGCCGGGTCTGTGCCGTGCAGTTCAACGACGGCGACGTGATTCCCGCCGACCTGGTGGTAATGGCCGCCGGCATCCGCCCCAATACCGAGCTGGCCGAAAGCGCAGGTATCCCCTGCAACCGCGGCATCCTGGTCAACGACACCCTGCAGACCTACGACCCACGCATCTATGCGGTCGGCGAATGCGCCAACCACCGTGGCATCGCCTACGGCCTGGTTGCGCCGCTGTTCGAGCAGGCCAAGGTCTGTGCCAACCACCTGGCTCATCTCGGCTACGCCCGCTACCTGGGCTCGGTGACCTCGACCAAGCTCAAGGTGACCGGTATCGACCTGTTCTCCGCCGGCGACTTCATCGGCGGCGAAGGCAGCGAGACCATCACCCTTTCCGACCCCATCGGCGGCGTCTACAAGAAGCTGGTGATCAAGGACGATGTATTGGTCGGCGCCTGTCTCTACGGCGACACCGCCGATGGCGGCTGGTACTTCCGGCAGATCCGCGAGAACCACAACGTCGCGCAGATCCGCGACCACCTGATGTTCGGCGAGAACGCCCTCGGCGATGTCGGCCACCAGGGCCAGAACAGTGCCGCGAGCATGCCCGACACAGCCGAAGTATGCGGCTGCAACGGCGTCTGCAAGGGCACCATCGTCAAGGCCATACAAGAACACGGCCTGTTCAGCGTCGACGAAGTCAAGAAGCACACCAAGGCCGCCAGCTCCTGCGGCTCCTGCGCGGGATTGGTGGAACAGATCCTGATCAGCACCGTCGGCGGCGCCGCCGACGTCAAGCCGAAGAGCGAGAAGGCCATCTGCGGCTGCAGCGACCTCAACCACGGGCAGATCCGCAAGGCCATTCGCGAACACCGGCTGACCAGTCTCGACGCCGCCATGCGCTTCATGGACTGGAAGACCCCGAACGGCTGTGCCACCTGCCGCCCGGCCCTGAACTACTACCTGATCTCGACCTGGCCGGGAGAAGCCAAGGACGATCCGCAGTCGCGCCTGATCAACGAACGCGCCCACGCCAACATCCAGAAGGACGGCACCTACTCGGTGGTACCGCGGATGTGGGGCGGCGTGACCAACGCCGCCGAGTTGCGGCGCATCGCCGACGTCGCCGACAAGTACCAGGTGCCTATGGTCAAGGTCACCGGCGGCCAGCGCATCGACCTGCTGGGGGTGAAGAAGGACGACCTGCCGGCCATCTGGAAAGACCTCGACATGCCCTCCGGACATGCCTACGGCAAATCCATCCGCACCGTGAAGACCTGCGTCGGCAGCGAATTCTGCCGCTTCGGCACGCAGAACTCGACGCAGCTGGGCATCGATCTGGAACACGACCTGTTCAACATGTGGTCGCCGCACAAGGTCAAGCTGGCGGTCTCCGGCTGCCCGCGCAATTGCGCCGAGGCCGGGATCAAGGACGTCGGCATCATCGGCGTGGACTCCGGCTGGGAGATGTACATCGGCGGCAACGGCGGGATCAAGACCGAGGTCGCGGAGTTCTTCGTCAAGCTCAAGACCGCCGAAGAGGTGCGCGAATACAACGGCGCCTTCCTCCAGCTCTACCGCGAGGAAGCCTTCTACCTGGAGCGCACGGTGCATTACCTGCAGCGGGTCGGCATGGAGCACATCCGCAAGGCGGTGGTCGAGGATGCGGAAAACCGCAAGGCGCTCAACGAGCGTCTGCAATTCGCCCTGTCCTTCGAGCAGGACCCATGGAAGCAGCGCATCGAACAGCCGCTATTGAAGAAGGAGTTCGAACGGATTCCGCTCAAGCAACTGGAAAACGTCTGAATCCCTTGTCCGGGCCGTCCCACGGCGGCCCTCCCCCCTACCGGAGTGAACCGATGAACTGGCTGGATATCTGCGCCCTCGATGAAATCAACCCGCTGGGCTCGCGCGTGGTCGCCGGCCCGAAAGGCGACATCGCCATCTTCCGCGCCGCCGACGACCAGGTCTTCGCCCTCGATGACCGCTGCCCGCACAAGGGCGGCCCGCTATCCCAGGGCCTGATCTACGGCAAGCGAGTGGCCTGTCCGTTGCACAACTGGCAGATCGAACTGGAGAGCGGCGAAGCCGTGGCCCCGGACCAGGGCTGCGCCCATCGTCACCCGGTGCGGGTGGAGAACGGACGGGTGCTGCTCGGCCTGAACAGCGTGGCGCTGTGCGCCTGATCTCTCGCCGATAACAGGAGCCGAGCATGTCGACAGATTCCCCGCTGCGCACCACCGCTTCGACCTGCTGCTATTGCGGCGTGGGTTGTGGCGTCCTGATCGAACACGACGGCGAACGCATCCTCGGCGTGCAAGGCGATCCGCGGCACCCGGCCAACTTCGGCAGACTCTGCAGCAAAGGCGCCAGCCTGCACCTGACCGGCGACCTCCAGGCCCGCGCGCTGTACCCCCAACTACGCCTGGGCAAGCAACTGGCGCGGGCTCGCAGCGACTGGGGGAGTGCCCTGGAACATGCCGCCGGGCGTTTCGCCGAGACCATTCGCGAACACGGGCCGGACAGCGTGGCCTTCTATATCTCCGGCCAGTTGCTGACCGAGGACTACTACGCCTTCAACAAGCTGGCGCGGGCTTTGGTCGGCACCAACAACATCGACAGCAATTCGCGCCTGTGCATGTCCTCGGCGGTGGTCGGCTACAAGCGCAGCCTGGGCGCCGACGCACCGCCGTGCAGCTACGAAGACCTCGACTGCGCCGATTGCGTGCTGATCGCCGGCAGCAACATGGCCTTCGCCCACCCGGTCCTGTTCCGTCGCCTGGAAGCCACCAAGGCCGCTCGGCCGGAGATGCGCATCGTCGTGATCGACCCGCGGCGCACCGACACCTGCGAGCTGGCCGACCTGCACCTGGCGCTGCTGCCCGGCACCGACGTCGCACTGTTCCACGGCATCCTGCATATCCTGCTCTGGGAGGACTGGATCGACCGTTCGTTCATCGCCGAGCATACCGAGGGTTTCGCCGACCTGAAGGAACTGGTGCGCGACTACACCCCGGCCGCCGTCGCCGACATCTGCGGCATCGACCGCGCCGACCTGCAGCGCTGCGCCGAATGGATCGGCCGTTCGCCGCGCTTCCTTTCGCTCTGGTGCATGGGGCTCAACCAGTCCAGCGCCGGCAGCGCCAAGAACAGCGCGCTGATCAACCTGCACCTGGCCACCGGCAAGATCGGCCGCGCCGGATGTGGGCCGTTTTCCCTCACCGGCCAGCCGAACGCCATGGGCGGTCGCGAGACCGGCAGCCTGGCCAACCTGTTGCCCGGCCACCGCGAAGCCGCCGATCCCGGCCATCGCGCCGAAGTGGCGCACTACTGGGGTGTGGAACAGTTGCCCACGTCCCCCGGTCTCAGCGCCATCGAGCTGTTCGATGCAGTCCACGACGGCCGGATCAAGGCGCTCTGGATCGCCTGTACCAACCCCGCGCAATCGCTGCCGGACCAGCACAAGATCCACGAGGCCCTTGCCCGCTGTCCCTTCGTGGTGGTCCAGGAAGCCTTCGCCGGCACGGAAACCTGCCAATACGCCGACCTTTTGCTTCCAGCCGCATCCTGGGGAGAAAAGGAAGGCTCCGTGACCAATTCGGAACGGCGGGTCAGTCATGTCCGTCGGGCCGTTCCGCCTCCCGGGGAAGCGCGCCAGGACTGGAACATCGTCTGCGACTTCGCTCGCCGCCTGGAAGGGCATCTGCGACCCGCTAAACCTGGCCTGTTTGCCTTTGCCGACAGCCGCAGCCTGTTCGACGAATACAAGCTGCTCACCGCCGGGCGCGATCTCGATCTTTCCGGCCTCAGCTACGCACTGCTCGACCGCCTGGGGCCGCAGCAATGGCCATTTCCCACTGGCGCGGAGCAAGGCACCGCACGGCTCTATGCAGACGGCCGCTTCCCTACCGCCTCGGGACGCGCGCAACTGGTCGCCGAACCCTATCGCGCCGCCCAGGAAAAACGCGACGCGCGCTACCCGCTGACCCTCAATACCGGACGCTTGCGCGACCAGTGGCACGGCATGAGCCGGACCGGCACCTGCGCACGCCTGTTCGGCCATGAAGAGGAGGCCCTGGTGCACCTGCATCCCGAGGAACTGCGCCGCCGCCAACTGCAGGACGGGCAGCTCGTGCGCCTGAAGAGCCGGCGTGGCGCCCTGGTCCTGCCGGTGAGCGCAGACGACTCGGTGCGCCCCGGCCAGGCCTTCCTGCCGATGCACTGGGGCGATCGCTTCCTCAAGGGCCTGGGCTGCAATGTCCTGACCCTGCCGGCGCTCGACCCCCTGTCGAAACAACCCGAACTCAAGCACGCCGGGGCTCAGGTCGAGTCCGTCGAACTGCCCTGGCACCTGTTCGCGCTGGTGGAAACCGATATCCAGGCACGTTTCGAGGCCCTCCGTGCACTGTGCGAAGTCTTCGACCACGCCAGCTTCAGTCTCGCCGGACGCGAGCGCCCCGCCCTGCTGGTCAGCGCCGCACACCATGAGGCACCTGGCGCAGACCTGCTGGAACGGATAGATCGCCAACTCGAATTGCTCGACGGGCCGATCCTCGCCTACGACGACCCACGGCGCGCCATCGGCAAGCGCGTGCGCCTCGAAAACGGGCGCATCGTCGCCGTCCGGCTCGCCGGCGAAACCCTCGGCCGTGACTGGTTGAAAGAGCTCTGGCTTACCGGCCGGGCCGATAGCGAGCTACGCCGCTGGCTGCTCGCCCCACTCGGCGCGGCACCGGGACGACCCAGCCAGGGTGCGGGCGGCAAGACCCTGTGCAGTTGCCAGAATGTCAGCCAGCAAACGGTGCTCGGCGGCATCGCCCGCGGATTGGACCTGGACGGATTGAAGCGCGAGTTCGGCTGCGGCACCGGCTGCGGCTCCTGCGTACCGGAAATCAAGAGACTGCTGGCGGCCCCCCGGCCCATGCCGGCGAATGCCTGAGGAGAACGACGATGAGCGGTAAGGTCTGGCTGGTGGGCGCGGGTCCCGGCGATCCGGAACTGTTGACCCTGAAGGCAGTTCGCGCCCTGCAGGACGCGGATGTGGTGATGGTCGACGATCTGGTCAACCCGAGCATACTGGAGCACTGTCCGTCCGCCCGGCTGGTCCGGGTCGGTAAACGCGGCGGCTGCCGCTCCACACCGCAGGACTTCATCCAGCGCCTGATGCTGCGGCATGCCCGCCAGGGACGCAGCGTGGTGCGTCTGAAAGGCGGCGATCCATGCATCTTCGGCCGCGCCGGCGAAGAAGCCGAATGGCTGGCCCGGCACGGGATAGACAGCGAGATAGTGAACGGCATCACCGCCGGGCTGGCTGGCGCCACTGGCTGCGGCATACCGCTGACCTACCGCGGCATCAGCCGCGGCGTGACCCTGGTGACCGCGCATACCCAGGACGACAGCCCGCTGGCCTGGGAAGCCCTGGCACGCAGCGGTACCACGCTGGTGGTCTACATGGGTGTCGCCCGTCTCGCGGAGATCCAGGCCGGGCTGCTGGCTGGAGGCATGGCCGAGGATACGCCGCTGGCGATGATCGAGAACGCCACCCTGGGCAACCAGCGCGAATGCCGCAGCGACCTCGGCGAGCTACTGCGGGACGCCGGACGTTTCGCCTTGAAAAGCCCGGCGATCCTGGTGATCGGCGAAGTAACCCGCGACATCGTGTCGCAACCGATTTCCCTGAGCGCCTGACGAGCGGTCTTTTTCCAGGCAAAGAAAAACCCGGCCTGGGCCGGGTTTTTCCTTAGAGGCTCAGCCGATTACTTGGCTTCAGCTTCTACTTCGGCTTCAACGCGACGGTTGATAGCGCGGCCTTCAGCGGTAGCGTTGTCGGCAACCGGGCGGGACTCGCCGTAACCAACAGCGTTCACGCGACCACCTTCTACACCGTACTCGTTGACCAGTACGTCACGAACGGCGTTGGCACGACGCTCGGACAGCTTCTGGTTGTAAGCGTCGGTACCGACGGAGTCGGTGTGACCTTCAACGGTGGTGGAAGTGGACGGGTACTGCTTCATGAAGTCAGCCAGGTTCTTGATGTCAGCGTAGCTGTTCTCTTTGACCTTGGACTTGTCGAAGTCGAACTTCACGTCCAGCTGTACGCGTACGACTTCGGCGACAGCCGGGCAGCCGTTGGCGTCAACGGTGACGTTGGCCGGGGTATCCGGGCACTTGTCGACGTTGTCGCAAACGCCGTCGTTGTCGGAGTCAGAGCAAACGTCGGCAACCGGTTCCGGAGCCGGAGCGGCTTTCGAACCACCGAAGTTGAAGCCGACGCCCAGGCCAGCCATCCACTCGCCCTGGTGACCGTTGTCACGCTTCTCCAGACCGTACTGGCCGTCGAGGCTGGCCTTGGCGAAGAAGTTCTCGGTGAAGTAGTACTTCAGACCAGCGCCGATGTTGGCCATGGTCATCTGCTGACGGCCTTGGCTGTCGCTGTTGATGTTGGTGATGTTCTGGTGAGCCAGACCAGCCGACACGTACGGACGCAGACCTACGCCCGGGGTGCCGAAGTGGTAGATGGCGTCCAGAGAGGCCAGGTTGCCGTGGACCTTCTTGTTGCCGGTTTCGTAGGTGCCACGAACGTCATGGTACTCACCGTAGGACAGCGCCAGCTCGACGTCGTCGGTCAGGAAGTAACCGATCGAGCCGCCGTACAGGTCCGCGTTCTTCATGTTGCGAACGCTGTCGGTGAAGTAGCGCTTGCCGAAGGCTTCGATCTCTACCGAGTTCTGGCCCTGGGCAAAGGCGTTCATTGCCGAAGCGGCAACCAGCGAGCCGATGACAACGCCTAAGGTGTTCTTCAGTTTCATCCGTTAAATCCCCATCTTGATGGTCAGTTAGTTGTCCAACAATCAGCCGCACAACTTGGGTGGCAAGTTTATCAGAACTTCCCGCATAGAGAGACAATATTTACCCAACTATGTTTCGGTCGCATCTGAAAACTTTTCGCGCAGGCGGTCCAGTGCCCGCTTGTAGCGCATTTTCGTCGCACTCAGACCCATGTGCATGATATCCGCTATCTCCTGAAACTCCAGTTCCGCGACGAAGCGAAGAACCAGAATCTCCCGATCTATCGGATTGACATGGACGAGCCAACGATCCAATCCGCCCCGCTCCTCAACCTTCGGCGACTTCTCCTCGGAAGCCTCCTCCAGCGGGTCGAGGCTGAGCGCATCCATCAATCGGCGCTTGCGGCGCTCCTTGCGGTACTGCGTGATGCACTCGTTGTACGTGATGCTATATAGCCACGTTTTGAACTTCGACTTGCCCTCAAAGTTCTTCAACCCGTACAAAACTTTCAGCATCACCTCCTGGCACACGTCGTCCGCGTCGCGGTCGTTGCCCAGGTAGCGGGCACAGACGTTGAACAGCGTGCGCTGGTAACGCCGCATCAATTCTTCATAGGCGCGCGTCACGTGGAACAGCTCCGAGTGCGCACGCTCGACCAGCTCTTCATCGGAAAGCTGGCGTGGGTCATACCGCTGTGACAGGGGGTGAGGCTTATTCAAGTGAGATCAGGCCAGTCATATCGTAAGCCGGGCCGCCCTGCAGAGCAGCCACGTCCATTATCTCTCCCGGATCAGCGGCTGGTAACTCGCTGATCGAGCAGTAGACGGTTGGCCAGCGACACAAGCTCTCCCTCTTCCGTCAGCAGGATGGTCTTGACCGTACCTATCTCTTCAATAGTGCCTTCAACGTCACCCACTTTCACCTGTTGTCCGACCTGATACAGCTCGCGGACGTAGATTCCTGCAATGATCTGCCCGGCGACCTCGCGGCTGCCCAGGCCCAGGGCCAGCGCAGCGGCCAGGCCGACGGTGATCAGGACGATGGCGATGATGTAGTTGAGCAGGTCGGTCTTGACCTCGAGCTGCCCCACCGCCACCGAGATGCTGATGATGATGACCAGCCACTGGGCGATCCGCCCCAGGCCGTTCGCGTATTCGAGGCCGACGCCGTCCGCCGCGCCGCGCACGACGCTGTTCACCAGTTGCGCCAGGAGCACGCCGACGATCAGCACCAGGGCCGCGCCGAACACCTTGGGCAGGTACAGGGCGAGGACGTCCAGCGTGGCGGATACCCGCTGCAGGCCGAGCGACTCGGCGGCGGATACGAGGAAGACGAGCAGCACGAACCAGTAGACGATCTTGCCGACCAGCGTCGAGACCGGAACCTGGATGCCGACCCGGGCCAGCAGCTTGGTCAGGCCGGTGCCACCCATCAGCCGGTCCAGGCCCAGCTTGGCCAGCAGCTTGGAAAGCAGCGCATCGAGCAGCTTGGCGATGACGAAGCCGAGCAGAACGACCACCAGGGCGCCGAGCAGGTTGGGGATGAAGCCTGCCAGCTTGCCCCACAGGGTGTTCATCGCGGTCAGCAAGCTCTGGGTCCAGATATCGAATTGCATGTTCACTCAGCCTTGTCAGCAGAAGAGGCGTTTTTCGCGGAAATACGGGAAACCGGCGCCAGATGCGGCGAACCGTTGTTGATGCCGATCATCAGCGCCTGCAGCCAGTGCCCCATGAGGCTGAACAGGTCACCGGCGCCGACCTGGCGATTGGCCGTCTTCAGCACCCGTCCCAGACGCGCGTCGTCGTCCGGCTGGGGAGCCGAGGCCTTGAGCAGGTCCCGCAGGGACTCTTCGAACGGATCGTGCATGCGCACCTCATGTCTGTACAAGGGAGTGACGCTCTCTCCTCACCCCAGGTCACGTCAGAGCCAGCGCAGCCGACGAAATACCCACCACTGGAACGTGGCGACCCCGCCGATCAGCAGGCAGGCCAGCCAGAACCCATGCGGTGCATCCGCCCCCGGAATGCCGCCGACATTGATTCCCAGCAGACCGGTGACGAAGCTCATCGGCAGGAAAAAGCCGGTGATTATACCAAGGAGATACATGGTGCGGTTCATCCGTTCGGTGATTCGCCGCGACTCGGCTTCCTGCAGGACGCTGATGCGCTCTCGTATCAACTCGAGCTCTTCGAGATTCCGCGTCAGCCGGTTGTTCAGCTCGTTCCAGTAATCGGCGTCGTCCTCGACGAACCAGGACAGCTTGTAGCGCGCCAGTTGCGAGTAGATGTCCCGCTGCGGCGCCAGGTAGCGCCGCAACCCCGCCGACCGGCGGCGCAAGGTACGCAACTGGTGCTGGTCGGGACTGGCGCGCTCGTCCGCCTCGACCAGCTCCTCGACAGCATCGAGCTGGTCGGCTATCCCGCTGATCAGCGTATCGACGCGATCGGTCAGGTAGTGCGCGAGGTAATACACGACCTCGGATGCCGTCTTCGGCCCTTTCCCCGCCTCCAGGTCCTCGAGCAGATCGGCCACCGCCTTCAGCGGCCGCAAACGCAGCGAGATCACCCGGCGCGCGTCGGCGAATACCCGCAGCGAAACCATGTCTTCCGGCTCCGCGCCCGGATTCAGGTTCACTCCACGGAGGAACACCAGCAGGCTTTCGGCCCCGAGATCGAGCAAACGGGGGCGGGTCGCCTCCTCCAGCAGCAGATCGCAGGCGAACTCGCTGAGCCCCGCGGAATCCCGCAGCCAGGCCTGTGCTTCCGGCACGCCGCGATCCCAGTGCAGCCAAAGGCTCTCTTCCGGCAGCAGGTCGAGCACCGCTATCTGGTTGCGTCCGACACGGCGTCCGCCGCCGCGCCCGTTGAGGACGTAGCCATAGATCAGGCCGCGCTCGTCACCCGACTCGTACGCTTGCATTGCGCTTCCCTTGGTAAAACGACCATTTCGACAGTAAAAACACAAGTCCGGCACCAGTCAATTCATGGACTTGCAGCACAACCTTAAAGCCAGTCCTGAGACCCGTATGCGCACCCCGGGTTCATTCCAGCAAAAAGCCCCGGGACGCTGCCTGCGTCACCGGGGCCGGAACGGCTGTTAAAAAGCCCTATTCGGGCATCTTCAAGGCCTGCGGAGAAACGATGATGCCGTTGTTGTCGGCATACACGAACTCGCCGGGGCGGAAGGTGACGCCGCCGAAGGTCACGGCGACGTTCAGATCGCCGATGCCGCGCTTGTCGGTCTTCAGCGGATGACTGGCCAGGGCCTGGACGCCGAGGTCGGTCTGGGCGATCACGTCGACGTCACGGATGCAGCCATACACGACGATCCCTTCCCAGCCGTTCTTCACCGCTTTCTCGGCCAGCATGTCGCCCAGCAGGGCGCGGCGCAGCGAACCACCGCCATCGACGACCAGGACCTTGCCCTTGCCGTCCTTGTCGACCTGCTCCTTGACCAGCGAGTTGTCTTCGAAGCACTTGATGGTGACGATCTCGCCGCCGAAGGAGTCGCGGCCGCCGAAGTTGCTGAACATGGGTTCGACGACCTGGACCAGCTCAGGATAGGCATCGCACAGATCGGGAGTGACGTAATGCATGGGAAGCTCCTGTGGGTGAAGGGATCGGCTCGGGCAGCTCCGGAGGAACATCGGCCGCCCGCCCCGGCGGCGCCGGTGTGACCGGAGCCGCCATTTGCGTCACATGTTAGCCGCTGATTCCGGCTTCCGATACGTCTAGCGCCTCGCTCCACGCGGATTCGTCGCGCACCGGCGATCGCTGGCGCAGCCAGCGCTCCACCAAGGGCCAGACCTCTAGCTGGGCCGCCTTGCCGATCAGCATCTCGATATGCCCGTAGTCCTCGGCATAGCCAGCCTCGCGTCCGAGCAACAGGTATTCGCGCTCGGACGAGGCGAACTGCTCGAACAACTTGCGACAGGCCCAGGACGGGTCCTGCCGGTCCCCAGCCCCGGCGACCGCCAATAGCGGCACGTCGACCGCGGCGAGCCCCTTCCACCAGTCGTTGCCCGGCTCGCCGAAGCGGCCGAACAGCCCATGCCAGCGCAGGACCTCCAGCGCCAGGCCGACCGGCTCGTCTTCCGGCCCCTGCCGCCAACGGCTCCCGGATAGCGCGTCGACGCGGCGCAGCAGCAGGCGCGCGAGCATGCCTGCCATGGGCAACCTGAACAGCCAGTGTGCGGTGCTGACCTGGCTACCGAACAACGCCACGGAAGCGATCCGTGCCTGGTCCAGATAGCCTCCGCCCAGTCCCGCCGCCAGCACCACCCCACCGAGGGAGTGGCCAATCCAGTGCGCCGGGTGCCCGCACTGCTCGTGGATGAAGGAGGCCAGCGCCGGCAGGTCGTAGCGCGCGTAGTCGGCGACCCGGTTGTCCCGGTAACCATCGTTGCGAATCGACAGGCCATGGCCGCGCATCTCCGGCAGCCAGACATCGAACCCCGCCCGCGCCAGGTAAGGGCCTAGTCCGAGCGCACGCGGGGAGTACCAGAAGCGGCGGTTGGAAAAACTCCCGTGCAGGAGGAGCACAGGCGGCCCGCGCCGCTCGCCGGCGGCCTGCTGTCCGAGCCGGGTCACGACCAGCTCGACGCTGACATCGGGGCTGTTGCCGGGCTTCAGGCGGTAGATGTCTTCGGTGAGGTCGGCGCGCAACTCGGCGCTGACCAGGGCGACAGGAAAGAGGCGACTACTGCTTTGCATGCTTGTCTTGTACAGGAGGCACGAAAAAGGGCGGTGTTACCCGCCCTTTCCGGATACAGCGAGGACCGATCAGGCCTGGTCTTGCCCCTCGGCGAGGAAGAACCAGGTATCCAGCACCGAGTCGGGGTTCAGCGAGACGCTCTCGATGCCCTGCTCCATCAGCCAGCGGGCCAGATCCGGATGGTCCGACGGACCCTGGCCGCAGATGCCGATGTACTTGCCGGCCTTGTTGCAGGCAGCGATGGCGTTGGCCAGCAGCTTCTTCACCGCTGGATTGCGCTCGTCGAACAGGTGGGCAACGATGCCGGAATCGCGATCCAGGCCCAGGGTCAGCTGGGTCAGGTCGTTGGAACCGATGGAGAAGCCATCGAAGAACTCGAGGAACTCGTCGGCCAGCAGGGCGTTCGACGGCAGTTCGCACATCATGATGACCTTCAGGCCGTTCTCGCCGCGCTTCAGGCCGTTCCCGGCCAGCAGCTCGACCACCTGGCTCGCCTCGCCCAGGGTGCGCACGAAGGGCACCATGATCTCGACGTTGGTCAGGCCCATTTCGTTGCGGACCTTCTTCAGCGCACGACACTCCAGCTCGAAGCAGTCGCGGAACGACTCGCTGATGTAGCGCGAGGCGCCACGGAAGCCGAGCATCGGGTTCTCTTCTTCCGGCTCGTAGAGCTTGCCGCCGATCAGGTTGGCGTATTCATTGGACTTGAAGTCGGACAGGCGCACGATGACCTTCTTCGGCCAGAACGCCGCGGCCAGGGTGCTGATGCCCTCCACCAGCTTCTCGACGTAGAAGCCGACCGGATCGGGATAGCCGGCGATGCGCTTCTCCACGCTTTCCTTGATGTCCGCCGGCAGGCCGGCGAAGTTCAGCAACGCCTTGGGGTGCACGCCGATCATGCGGTTGATGATGAATTCGAGGCGGGCCAGACCCACGCCTTCGTTCGGCAACTGGGCGAAATCGAAAGCGCGATCGGGATTGCCGACGTTCATCATGATCTTGAACGGAAGGTCGGGCATGGCATCGACCGAGTTCTTGCGCACATCGAAACCGAGTTCGCCTTCGAAGATGAAGCCGGTATCGCCTTCGGCACAGGAAACGGTCACCCCCTGGCCATCCTGCAGGATCTGGGTGGCGTTGCCGCAACCGACCACCGCCGGGATGCCCAGTTCGCGAGCGATGATCGCCGCGTGGCAGGTACGCCCGCCGCGGTTGGTGACGATGGCGCTGGCGCGCTTCATCACCGGCTCCCAGTCCGGGTCGGTCATGTCGGAGACCAGTACGTCACCCGGTTGGACCTTGTCCATTTCCGACACGTCGTTGATCACCTTGACCTGACCGGCACCGATGCGCTGGCCGATGGCACGCCCTTCCACCAGGACGGTCCCCTTCTCTTTCAGCAAATAGCGCTCCATGACCGTGGCGCTGGCGCGGCTCTTCACGGTTTCCGGACGCGCCTGGACGATGTACAGCTTGCCGTCGTCACCGTCCTTGGCCCACTCGATGTCCATCGGGCGGCCATAGTGCTTCTCGATGATCATGGCCTGCTTGGCCAGCTCGGTGACCTCGGCGTCGCTCAGGGCGAAGCGGGCACGATCGGCGCGATCGACATCCACCACCTTGACCGAGCGACCGGCCTTGGCTTCGTCGCCGTAGATCATCTTGATCGCCTTGCTACCCAGGTTGCGGCGCAGGATGGCCGGACGCCCGGCTTCCAGGGTCGGCTTGTGGACGTAGAACTCGTCGGGGTTAACCGCGCCCTGGACCACGGTCTCGCCCAAGCCATAGGCGCCGGTGATGAAGACCACGTCGCGGAAGCCGGATTCGGTGTCCAGGGTGAACATCACCCCGGCGGTGCCGGTTTCCGAGCGGACCATGCGCTGCACGCCGGCGGACAAGGCGACCAGCTTGTGGTCGAAGCCCTGGTGCACGCGGTAGGCGATGGCGCGGTCGTTGAACAGGGAGGCGAAGACTTCTTTTGCTGCGCGGATCACATTGTCCACGCCGCGGATGTTGAGGAAGGTTTCCTGCTGGCCGGCGAACGAGGCGTCCGGAAGGTCTTCGGCGGTAGCGGAGGAACGCACCGCCACGGCGAGGTTGTCGTTGCCGTTGGCCAGGGCGGCGAAGGCCTGGCGGATCTCGCTGTCGAGACGGGCCGGGAACTCGGCTTCCATCACCCACTGGCGGATCTGCGCGCCGGTCTTGGCCAGGGCGTTGACGTCGTCGACGTCCAGGGCGTCCAGGGCCGCGTGGATGCGGTCGTTGAGGCCACTCTGCTCGAGGAAGTCACGGTAGGCCTGGGCGGTGGTGGCAAATCCGCCGGGTACGGAAACGCCGGCACCGGCCAGGTTGCTGATCATCTCGCCGAGGGATGCGTTCTTGCCCCCCACATGCTCTACATCATGGACGCCGAGCTTATCGAGGGAAACTACGTACTCTACCAAGGTGATCTCTCCACTATTGAATTGGAAAAGCTCAAGCGGGGCCAGGAGCAGCTCCGCTGGATTCTGGCCTGGCCCTTAGAAATAAGTGACAATGCTGCGACAGAAAGGCCTCTGACAACGCGCGGCCTATCATAGCCAAGAATCGTTCCTACCTTAAGGCTTTCGGTGCAAATGAAACGAACCGCATTCTTCATCTCGGACGGCACCGGTATCACCGCCGAAACCCTGGGCCAAAGCCTTCTGGCACAGTTCGAGAACATCAGCTTCGTCAAACTGACGAGACCGTACATCGATACCGAAGAAAAAGCGCGCGCCATGGTACAGCAAATCAATAATGCTGCCGAGTCGGACGGGGCCCGCCCGATCATCTTCGATACCATCGTGAACCGCGACATCCGGGCGGTCCTGGCGCAATCCAACGGTTTCATGATCGATATCTTCGCCACCTTTCTTTCGCCTCTGGAACAGGAGCTTTCGGCCGACTCGTCCTATTCGGTCGGCAAGTCCCACTCCATCGGCCACAACTCCAACTACATGGATCGCATCGAGGCGGTGAACTTCGCCCTCGACAACGACGACGGCGCCCGCACCCACTACTACGACAAAGCCGACCTGATCCTGGTCGGCGTCTCGCGCTGCGGCAAGACGCCCACCTGCCTGTACATGGCCCTGCAGTATGGCATCCGCGCCGCCAACTACCCGTTGACGGAAGAGGACATGGAGCGCCTGCAACTGCCGAACGCCCTCAAGCAGTACAAGCACAAGCTGTTCGGCCTGACCATCGACCCCGATCGCCTCACCGCGATCCGCAACGAGCGCAAGCCCAACAGTCGCTACGCCAGCTTCGCCCAGTGCGAATTCGAGGTACGCGAGGTCGAAAGCCTGTTCCGCCGCGAAAACATCGCCTACATCAACTCCACGCATTTCTCGGTGGAGGAGATTTCCGCAAAGATCCTCGTCGAAAAAGGCGTGGAACGGCGCTTCAAATAACCGCTCCGGGGCCAGCAGCTCGGCACCGCCGAGGTCCGTTGCCCGCTTCCGGTAACGCTTCGAGCCCCTGGATGGAATTTCGTTTCATCCCAGGGGCAAAACCCCGACCAAGTGGTATAAGCGGCTGTCGCTGCCGAAAAACCGCGTGATAGAATGCGGCCCGCATGCGCCTGGCGGGGCGCCCGGCATGCCCGGCCTGCCGAGCGCAGGTCGATGACGCAGGGTTTTCCGTCACGGACTGGACAGCGATCGCAAGATCGACCCGCCGAACGCGACACCAACCAGGACTTATGAAACTCAAGCCCTTAGCTCCCCTGTTCTGCCTATTCATCGCCGTACCAGGCCTGAGCGTAGCCGCCGAAAAGACGGTCTACGGCCTGAACGAATACGCGCGCATCAACGACCCGGACATCCAGTTGGCCGCCAAGCTCGACACCGGCGCCAAGACCGCCTCCCTCAGCGCCCGCGACATCAAGCGCTTCAAGCGCGACGGCGAAACCTGGGTGCGCTTCTACCTGGCCACCGACAACGCCGACGACACCCCGATCGAGAAGCCCCTGGCGCGGATCAGCAAGATCAAGCGTCGCCACGGCGACTTCAACCCCGACGAGGGCAAGGCCTATACCGCCCGTCCGGTGATCGAGCTGCAGATCTGCATGGGCAAGGCGATTCGCACCATCGAAGTGAACCTGACCGACCGAAGTGCATTCCAATACCCGCTTTTGATCGGCTCGGAGGCCTTGAAGAAATTCGACGCACTGGTCGATCCGAGTTTGAAATACTCGGCCGGGAAACCCGGCTGCAAACCTGATGCAAAACCTGCTGAGTAAACGACATGCGCTCTCTCAACCTGCATCTGAAAGTCCTGATCGCCATCCTGCTGACCCTGGGTGTGGCGATCACCGCCTATCAGATTTTCGTCCAGGGTATTCCCGTTACCGAAGCCGAAACCGATGACCTCTGGAACATCGATGCCAAGGTCGATTTCGTCGCCACGCCGAAAACCCCGGTCAAGGTGCAGATGTTCGTTCCGCCGTTGAGCCAGGACTACGTCAGCCTCAACGAAAGCTTCGTCTCCAACAATTACGGCGTCAGCATCAATCGCGCCGACGGCAATCGCAAGGTGACCTGGTCCGCCCGCCGCGCCAACGGCAAACAGACCCTGTACTACCGCCTGGTGCTGACCAAGCGCTACACCGGCGAGAAGACCAAGGAGAAAGGCCCGATCTTCCGCGACAGCCTGCCCCTTGAAGGTCCGGAGAAGATCGCCGCAGAAGCCCTGCTGGCCCCCATTCGCCAGCACTCGGCCGACGTCGAGACCTTCGTCAGCGAAGCCATCAAGCGCGCCAACAACGGCAACGACGACAACGTCAGGCTGCTGATGGCCGGTGACACCAGCCTGGAAAAGAAAGCGCATATCGTCGAGACCCTGCTGTCCATCGCCCACGTGCCGATGGAGCGGGTCCATACCATCCGCCTGGTCGCCGACCTGCAACAGAGCCCGGAGCTGTGGCTGCGTAGCTTCAACGGCGAGAACTGGCTGTATTTCAACGTGGTCACCGGCGAACAGGGCCTGCCCTCCGATCGCCTGATCTGGTGGCTTGGCGATGAGCCGCTGATGACTATCGACGGCGGCAAGAAGGCCCAGGTCAGCTTCAGCCTGAACAGCAGCGAGATGAACGCCATCCGCCTGGCCAAGCTGTCCGACGAGAACACCGAGGCGGCCTTCCTCGAGTACTCCCTGTACGGCCTGCCGCTGTCCACCCAGCAGACCTTCCAGATCATGATCATGATCCCGATCGGCGTGCTGGTGATCCTGATCCTGCGCAACCTGATCGGCCTGCAGACCCTCGGCACCTTCACTCCGGTGCTGATTGCCCTGGCCTTCCGCGAGACCGGCCTGCAATGGGGTATCGCCCTGTTCACCGTGATCACCGCCCTGGGCCTGTCGCTGCGCTCCTATCTCGAGCACCTGAAGCTGCAGATGCTGCCGCGCCTCTCGGTGGTGCTGACCTTCGTGGTGGTGATGATCGCGGTGATCAGCCTGTTCAGCCACAAGCTCGGCTTCGAGAGCGGCCTGTCGATCGCCCTGTTCCCGATGGTGATCCTGACCATGACCATCGAACGCCTGTCGATCACCTGGGAAGAGCGCGGCGGCGGCCATGCGATGAAGGTGGCCATCGGCACCCTCTTCGCGGCATCGCTGGCGCACATCCTCATGCGCATCCCGGAACTGGTGTACTTCATCTTCACCTTCCCGGCCGTGCTGCTGATCCTGGTCGCCTTCATGCTCGCCATGGGCCGTTACCGCGGCTACCGCCTGACCGAGCTGTTCCGCTTCAAGGCCCTGCTCAAGGACTGAACCATGTCGATCTGGAAGACCTGGAAAGACCTGACCGCGAAAGGCGTGATGGGCATCAACCGACGCAATGCCGATTACGTCCTGAAGTACAACAAGCGGCACCTGTATCCGGTGGTGGACGACAAGATCATCACCAAGGAACGCGCGCTCGAGGCCGGCATCCACGTGCCGGAGATGTACGGCATCATCGAGACCGAGAAAGGCATCGACAAGCTCAACGAGATCATCGGCGAGCACAACGATTTCGTCATCAAGCCGGCACAGGGCGCCGGCGGCGACGGCATCATGGTGATCGCCGACCGCTTCGAGGGCCGCTACAAGACCGTGTCGGGGAAGATCGTCAGCCATGAGGAGATCGAGCACCACATCTCGAGCATCCTCTCCGGCCTCTACTCCCTCGGCGGCCATCGCGACCGCGTACTGATCGAGTACCGGGTGACCCCCGACCAGATCTTCAAGAGCATCAGCTACGAAGGTGTGCCGGACATCCGCATCATCGTGCTGATGGGCTACCCGGTGATGGCCATGCTGCGCCTGCCGACCCGGCAGTCGGGCGGCAAGGCCAACCTGCACCAGGGCGCTATCGGCGTGGGCGTCGACCTGGCCACCGGCGTCACCCTGCGCGGCACCTGGCTGAACAACAAGATCGCCAAGCATCCGGACACCACCAACGCGGTGGACGGCGTGCAACTGCCGAACTGGGACGGTTTCATGAAGCTGGCGGCCGGTTGCTACGAGTTGTCGGGCCTCGGCTACATCGGCGTGGACATGGTTCTCGACCAGGAGAAAGGCCCGCTGATCCTCGAACTCAACGCCCGCCCGGGCCTGAACATCCAGATCGCCAACGACAGCGGCCTGGTGCACCGCTGCCACGCCGTCGAGGCGCGACTGGAAGAACTCAAGGCGAAAGGCATCGAAGAGTCCGCGGAAGAGCGCGTACGCTTCTCCCAGCAGCTGTTCGGCCACGTCCAGCAGCAACAGGGCTGACGTGCTTCCGGTATGAAGAAGCCCGGCTCCGGCCGGGCTTTTTCATGCCTCGGATTTCAACGCACCACGGCCAGCTCGAAGCCGCCCTGCCGGGCGTGCTCATGCACCTGCATACCCGCCTCGTTCACCGCCAGGTCCTGTAGCGGACGCTTGAACGGCTTGTTGTCGAGGGTTTGCAGCGAGCGGTCCTCGTCGGTGGTCAGCAGCAGCACGTAGCGCTCGCCGCGATTGGCCCGCACCGGTACCGTACCCTCGATGAAAGCGTAGCGATACCAGGTTTCCGGGTTCAGCTTGTACACCGCGTCGCTTACCAGCCGGGTCGGCCGCTTGTGCTCGTCGAGGAACAGCAGCGACGGGTAGACCACCTGGCGGTTGGCGAAACTGCGGATGCGCAGGCCGTAGACCCCCTGGGAGCGCGGCAGCCGGATCGCCGCGTAGAAGCTCCTGCCCATGGGAAAGTCGAAGCTCGGCGAGAAGCGGTTCAACTCCTCGTAGCGCGGTTCGTCGGCATCCAGCTCGGTGAAGTCGCTCTCGGCGATCTGCTCGCAGCAGCGCCGTTGCAGGTCCTGGTAGAGATCGTCGATGGTCATCTCGGTGCCCTTGAGCAAAGCCTTCAGCGCATCGCTCTGCTGGCCAGCGCCATCCAGGCCGGGCAACGCCGCCGGACGCTGCTTGAACTCGATCTGCCGGCCCTCGGTGAAGGCGATCTGCGACGAAGGCGCGGCCTCCCGCTTGAAGCGCGCCGCACGCTCCTCGGGCGGGATCTGCGAGTTGTGCATGCGGCCCTTCTCGTCCACCCAGGTGTAGTAGGGACTGCCGTTCTCGCTGCGAACGAAACCCTTGCCCTCGAAAGCCTCGGCATCGATGTATTCGGCGGAGTGCTCGCCGTTGGGCAGGACATAGTCGGCGCGCTGGCCGGCGACCTGGGCGCCGGCATAGAAACTGTTCTGCACGTTGCCGTTGGCATCGATCCAGGTGTAGTAGCGACGCTTGCTCTCCCCTCCGCTCTTGTTCCCCGGCCACTGCGTGGCGTTGTCCGCATTGTTCAGCACCCGCGCCTGGTCGCTCTGGCCGATGCGCTGCCGCGCCTGGCGCTGCTGGCGGTCGAACTGGCCGTCGACGAAGGTGTTGTGCACCCCGCCATTGTCGTCCACCCAGGTCAGGTAGCGCCCGCCGGAAGCCCAGCCCGGCGAAGACGCCGGCAACGCCAGGGAGAAGACGCAAAGTACGATGGATGCGCGCATCATGCTCCAGCCCTCAGAAGGTCGTACGGTAGGTCATGGCGAAAATATAGGCCTTCACCGTGGTGTCCACGTCCAGTCCCGCGTAGGGGTTGTACACCAGGTTGTCGAGCCCGGTGCAATTCAGGTTGCAGCTGGTATCGGCCTTGACGCTCTGCTTGGTGACGAAGTAGTTGAAACCGACATCGATCACCGTGTCCTTGTCCCACTGGTAGCCCAGCCCCAGGCCGTAGAGATTGGCATCGCCGATCGGCACCAGGATGTCCGCCTGGCCCTTGGGGATCGCCGAAGGCCGGTATTCGTAGCCGGCGCGTAGCTGCAAACGGTCGTTGACGTCGTACTGCACGCCCATGGCCCAGCTCCAGGTATCGCGGTAGCCACGGTCGAGGGTGATGCTGTGGCTGGTGGCGTCCTTCGAGTCGAGGTACTTGGCGATGCGCAGCAGGTCGAGCTCGCGGTCGAACTCGATCTTGAACTCGTTCCAGTCGCTGTAGCCGTTCCATTTCAGGTCGAAGTTGAATTGCCACTTCTTGAACGGGCGCAGCTTCACGCCGGTGGAGAAGGCATCCGGATAGACCATGTTCATCGTGGCGTTGCCATGCTCTTCGTCGACGTTCCCGTAGGGGAACATCTGGCCGAGGATCGCACCGCCGAGCGACTTGTGCACCCCGGTCCAGAAACCCTGCCAGCCCTGGCCGTAGTCGACCCGGTACTTGCCCTTGAGCTTCATCCGCGACTCGCTCTGGTAGGTCGCGCCCCAGGCGAACCAGTCGGTCGGCTCCCAGAGCACCCCGAGGTTGAAGCTGGGCGACAGCGATTGCTGCATGTCCAGGTCGATATTGGCCAGGTTCTGGAACGGACCGATGTTGCCGCCGCAGACGTTGAAGAACACCTCGAGGATCTCCTGCATTCCCGGCAGGCAACCGATCTCCTTGGTCTGCTGCAACAGCCCGAGCAACTGGTTCGGCGCCCGGAAATCCTCGTTCAACGCCACCGCCTGGTGGGAAAAACCCACCGACAGGCCGACCGACAGCTCGTCATTGACCTGGTAGGCCAGGGTCGGCGAGAAGTAGGTCAGCCGCTGCAACGACACCTCGCGTCCCTGGTAGCGCGCCGGATCGCTATCGGAATCGCGGCTGTAGCCCAGCGCCTGCGGGGTGTAGACGTTGGTGGCGAAGGTGAACTTGGAACCCGGTGGGTTGATCGAGATCCCGGCCAGCGGCGCCACCAGCAACGGTACGTCAGTCATGCCGCCGAGGCCGGGCAGGTACATGGTCGGGGTCAGGGTCCGGCTGTGGCTGTTGGCGACAGGGTCGTCGCGCAGGCCGAAGGTGCCTTCGCCGTAATTCGGCGGCGCCTTGAAGCCGGCGCGGATGTCCATTACCCCGGTGAGCAGCTTCACGGTCGCCTGGCGGCCCTTCATCCTGGTCAGCGCCGCCGGGTTGTAGTGCACCGAATCGATGCCGGTCTCGTCGGCGGTCACGGCGTTGCCGAGTGCCATGGCTTTCGGATTGCCGATGGTCAGGTCGTTGGCCATCTGCGCGCCAGCCGGCGGAATCCAGGCCAGGCCCACCCCTGCCAGCGCCAGCCAGAGCGGCGCAATGCGCATCTTCATAACAGGCCTCGCTCGCGGGTTACTGGGCCTTCAGCCCTTTGATATCGAGGGGTACGGATAACCCCAGCAGTACATCCGGCGAGTCTTCCGTGAGGCCGAAGCCGGCGTTGACGTTGACGATGTAGTCCGGCGACGTCCGCAAACCGAGCGAGAAGTTCATGATGCTGCTGGTCTGTTCGGACGACTCGAACGTACCGGCAGTGGTGTGATAGCGGTTCTTCAGCGTGTAGGCCATCTGGTACGAGGTCGCCAGAGAGACGTCGTAGGACAGCGCATAGGCCATGCCCATGTTGAAGTTGATCGTGTTGCCGGGCGAGACCTTCTCCAGCTGGGAGTTGTCGGCCAGGGTCTGGTGCACGTCGTCCACCGGCAGGTTCCAGGTGTAGCCGAGCGAGCCGTAGAGGACCACCGGGTCGATCACATAGGACATGTTCGCGCCGAAGCCCAGGCTGTAGTAGCCGTTGCCGGTGGAGATGTCCTTGTCCAGGTTGGTCTTGTAGGGACTGTCGCCGGTCGGCAGGCCGATGGTGGTATACAGCGTGGTGACCGGCCGCCCGCGCACCGCCGCCCAGGGCTGCCAGCGCAAGGTCGCGGAAACGTCGCCGAGGCTGTAGGCGTGGGTATCCATCTCGGTGTCGTACTTGGCTACCAGCGGCAGGCGGAAACTGAAGGTGAGGTTGTCCCAGATCCCGTAGTCGAAGGTGAAGGAGTTGGTGAAGGTGTGCTGGGACTGGCTCTGCCGGCCGGCGAGGCCGTATATCTGCGTGCCGCCGCTGGTCTTGGTCAGCGGCACCAGGGTTAGCCGCTGGTCGCGCACCAGCGCGTAGTCGAAACCGTAGGTCAGGGTCCGCTCGCCCTTCTTAAGCAAGGTGTAGCTCTTCTCGGCGGCCTGGAAAACCTCCTCCAGCGCTTTGGCGCTGTCGGCATCGTCATTCTTCTTGGCCAGCGCGTCACGGGCCTGGTCGACCGAGGCTTCCTCGGCAACGGACAAACCGCTGATAGACAGCATCAGCGCCGCCGCGCATGTGTACCCCCTGATTCTCATGGCGCTATCCCCAGAGATTGTTCTTGTTTTTGGGTATCTGCTACTTGGTGCGCAGGTGTATGACGTCGCCACCAGTGCCCAGCTCACGGACCTGGTTTTCAGTGATCTTGTTGATCTGCGGAAACTCGCGGAACGCCAGCAGGCTGACGGTGCGGTCGTCCACCAGGCGCATGTCGCGATCGTTCAGCACCAGCGCGTTGCGGGGCTCCTGCCCACTCGGGAAAATCACGAACAGGACGTTCTGGTCCCAGATTTCCTCGAAGCGCGTCCGGGTGAAGCTGATGTTGCCCAAGGCCGGATCGGCGACGAAGACGTGATCGTTGTAGACATCGCGCACCACCACGAAATGCTTGAAGCCGGCATAGTGGATGGGGACCAGCGCCGGATGCTCGAGAGCGTCCAGGTCGCTGAACTCGGCGCGAAAACCACCGCTCTTGTAGCCCAGCGCTGCGGCGTAGCGCTTCATGTCGAGCAGCGAGAAACCGCGGCGCTGCACGATCTTGTCGGCCTCGCCATAGCGCAGCAGGCCTTCCATGACCTGGCGTTCCTCGAGATTGCGCCCGAGGTAGTAGTCCAGCAGCGTGGTAAGGGCCGCCGAGCCGCAGCTGTAGTCATAGGCCTGGCGGATGACGTTGCGGAACTGCAACTGGCTCATCGGCTCCAACTGCACCGATTCGCGGTAGGGTCCATTGGGGGTCAGAGGCTGGCTGAGGTTGACCGTGCCCTGCGGTTGCGGCTTGGTATCGACCGTCTGGGTGAACCCAAACAGCCCGATCAGACTTCCCAGCAAAATCTCGAACATCGCCCCGTCGTACCTCTTTCGGAGAAAGACCCCGCCGATGCCTCGGCGAGGTCTTCGCGTCTCGACTCGGTTCCTGGATCAGTGACCCCAGACCTTGATGGTGGAACCGGCCATGTTCAGCCCGGAGACGGTCAGCGAGCCGATGCTGGCGGCGCTGGTGTCGCCCACCTTGATGGCGCCAACGGTCACGTCGCCAGTGATGGCCGGCAGGCCGATGGCCAGTTGCTGGGTCGACTTGCCGCCGATATCGGTGGTGACGACGTCGATGGTCAGCGGCTTGGTATCGTCGATGGTCAGCGCCGGCAGGCTGATATTCTCCAGCCGCAGGGAGCCGCCATTGGTATCGGTATCGGTGTAGGTCACGGCCCCGACGGAGCCCTGGAAAGTACCGGAAATGCTGATGCCTGCCTGGCCGGTCACGTCGGACAGCGCGCCATCGTCCATGGCTTTCAGGTCGGCATGCGCCAGCAAGGGAGCAGCCAGAACAGCAGTTGCAAGGAACAGGTGCTTTTTCATTGTTATTTCTCCAGTGTTCAGGTGTGGTTTGCCCCAGGGCACTGCCGTTTGCATCCTGTCCCCGGCAGATCGACCGGCATCTCGCCGGCCTCCAGGTCCGGTACTGCTTCCCTAGGTGTCCCGGCCATGGATTCGGTAGAGCCTCATGCTCTCTCGTCCTGGATTCCAAGCTACTGGGCCACCCCTTCCGCCGCCAGCCCATCCAAGGGATGGAGCGATGGCGGCTGCCGCTCACGCCTCGCTCAGCAGCCCCAGGCTTTTACCCTTTAGTACGGCTTGCGTTCTGCTCTTCACACCCAGCTTGGCGAACAGGTTATGCAGGTGCCACTTGATGGTGGCTTCCGACAGGTGCACCGCCTGCGCGATATCGCGGTTCGACAAGCCCGCCGCCACCAGCCGCAGGATTTCCCGTTCGCGATGGCTAACATCCTGATTTTCATCGAAACTTTCCGGGTCCACGGAGAGCTTCCGGCACTGCTCGCGGAGCAGGTCGGCCAGCCCCTGCCAGGCCGCGGCACGCTTGGGTTCCGCTTCCCTCCAGCTTTCCCACATCGGCAACAGCCACAACGCGTCGTCCTGGAACAGCCGGCGGTAGCCGAGATTCCAGGCTTCCTCGAGCGTGGCGAGGAACAGGCCGATGGCTTTTTCGCTGTTACCTTTCTGCCAATACGCCACAGAAAGTAACAAGGACAAACGCAGCCGCCGATCCCTCTGGTAAGCGGAAGAGTAGCCGGCCAGACAGCTTTCCAGCTTGCTCTGCGCGCGTTCCGCGTGACGCTCGGACAATGCCAGCCGAGCCTCCGCCAGGACCAGGGCGGTCTGTGCGTCGGCATGCCGCTCGCCGGAGAGCCCGGCAAGATGCCGCTCCAGTTGCAGGCAGACACGCTCGGCTTCGTTCGGACGGCGCAGCCACAGCAGGAACTGCACCTTGCAGCTCATGGCGTGAGCATAGACACGCTCGTAGCCGGGCGAGAGCAGACCGCTCAGCCATTCGTCGAGTTGCGCCAACCCCTGCTCGGCGGCGCCGGAGAAGAAGCGCGCCTTGGCCATGACCAACTGGCCGCGACTGAGCAGTTCCACCGGCGTCGCGACATCCCGCCAGACCGTCGCCAGCGGTAGTTCGGCGAGCACGCCGGCATGCCGGTCCTGCTCGTAGAGCAGGTCGGCATAGGCCAGCGACAAGGGCCCGCCGACCCGGCTGCGCCGGCCGAATACCTGCTCGACCCGGTTGCGCGCCGACTCGGCGATCGCCCTGCCCCGCTCCAGGTCGCCACTCTCCTTGCAGATCAGGGATTCGATCAGGCTGGTCACCACCTGCAGGTACTCGCTGTCGGCGACTTTCAGGTCCTCCCGCGCGGAACCGATGGCGCCGGCGGCCTCGGCGTAGTCGCCGAGCAGCGCATGCGCCGAAGCCTGCACGCAGAGCAGGCTGGCGCGGAACACCGGCTGGTTGCTCGGGACCATGGACAGCCAGTGGCGGGCGACCTTCAGGCAGGCTTCGAGCTTGTCCTGGTAGAGCAACACCAGGGCCTTGAGCACCTGGGCGGCGGCGAGCAACTCGCCGAGCCCGAAGTGCATGACCTTGCCACGCCCCTGCAAGAGGCGGTGGCTGACCTCCTCGATCAACGCCTCGGCCTCGGCGAAGCGTTGCTCGAACGCCAGTTGCCAGGCGTAGAAGATCTGGAACACCGGATGCTCGCGGATCACCTCGGCGGGAATGCCGTTGAGCATGCCGAGGATGCCGTACACCCGGTTACCGGCGATCAGGCGCGCGCCCTGGCGCTCCAGCAACTCGGCGGCGAACAGGTAGTCGCGG
Organism: Pseudomonas sp. HMSC066A08; assembly: GCF_001813025.1. Taxonomy (NCBI): domain Bacteria; kingdom Pseudomonadati; phylum Pseudomonadota; class Gammaproteobacteria; order Pseudomonadales; family Pseudomonadaceae; genus Pseudomonas; species Pseudomonas sp. HMSC066A08. Next base: position 208,086 of record NZ_KV811281.1, on the reverse strand, counting down.
GCGCGAAGGGCGTACTTGATCGCCCGGTCGGCCAGGTCGCGCCCCTCGCACCAGCGCGCCGCCGCATGCAGCAACGGGGTCGGATCGGCATGCCGGGACAGCCGCCCCTGGAGGAACTCGGCGAACAGATGGTGGTAGCGGAACCATTCGCGCTGGTCGTCCAGGGCGATGACGAACAACTGCTCGTTCTGCAGGCGCATGAGCATGTCCAGGCCGTCGCGACGTCCGGTCAGCGCATTGCACAGTTCCGCATTGAACTCATCGAGCACCGAGGTCTGGTCGAGGAACAGCTGCAGGTCGGCGGGCAGGCTGGCCAGCACGTCTTCCGCCAGGTAGTCGGCGATGTTCCGTTCGGTCCCGGAGAGCCCGCGCAGGAAACCTTCCCGGTCGGTATTGCGACTGAGGGCCAGAGCCGCCAGGTGCAACGCCGTGATCCAGCCTTCGGTGCGCTTGAACAGCAGCTTAAGCTCGCGCTCGCCCAGCTCCAGCCCCTTGAGGTCGAGGAGAAACGCATCGCTCTCCTCGCGCGAAAGCCGCAGGTCTTCCGCGCTCAGGCAGAAGGTCCAGGGCTTGAGGGTCGGCTCGTCAACCAGGAAGCGCGGGCGGAAGCGGGTCGAGGCCACCACCCGCACGTGATCGGGCAGGTTCTCGACCAGGTAGCGAACCCCATGCGGCAAGGCAGCGTGGCGGATGCGGTGGAAATCGTCGAGGAACAGGTACAAGGGGCCTTCCAGGCGACGCAGGTCGGCGAGGAAGGCATCCAGGATACCCTCCAGCGGCACCGCGACGTCGGTGCCGAGCAGATTGGCGGTATTGCCGCCGAATGCCGGGACCACTCGCTGGATGCTCGCCAGCAGGTACTGGATCAGACGCTGCGGTTCGCTGTCGGTCTCGTCGCAGGACAGCCATGCCACCGCCGCGCCCTGCTCCAGCAGGCGCAGGCGCAACTGGCAGAGGATGGTGCTCTTGCCGAAGCCGGCCGGCGCGCTGAGCACCATCGCGCGTCGCGCGCGGGCCTCGTACAGGCGGTCGATCAGCGCCTGGCGGGGCAGCAGCGGCAGCCCTCCGGCACCCGGCGGGAACAGCTTGGTCTGCAACAGCGGGATGGTGCTGGCGGGAACCCCGTCGCGACGGCCCATGGTCAGAGCAGGCTCAGCTCGCGGGCTCGCCGGATCGCCTGGGTGCGATTGCGCACCTTGAGCTTTTCGTAGATGTTGTGCAGATGCCATTTGACGGTCCCCAGGGCCAGCGACAGGCGCTGGCCGATTTCTTCGTTGGATAGGCCCTGTGCGGCCAGGCAGACCACTTCGCGCTCGCGCTCCGTCAGGCCTTCCTCGAGCGCATCCTGGGGCTTGCGCACGCCCTGCCCGGGCCAGATGCCGAGCAGGCCGCGAATGAAGGTCTGTAGCGCCGGCTGGCGTTCGGTGGATTCGAGTTGCTGGAGCAACTGGCGAATGCCGTCGCCTTCCTCGATGAAGAGGCTGCGCACCCCTTCCCGTTCGGCATTGATCAGGCATTCGCCGAGCAGGCTGTTGGCCCGTTCCTGATAGCCCAGGCGCTGATAGCTGAGCGCCGCCAGGATATCCAGGCGCAGGCGCTGCAGGCCGTGCCAGCCGGGCTGCAAGGTGCCGCGCAACTGAGTGATCTCGTGCAGCGCCTCGCTGAAATGCCCACGCCCCTGCAACAGGCGCACGCGGCTCACGCCCAGCGACCAGTTGACCGGGTTGAAGGCCATGTTGCGGTAGTGTGCCGCCATCTTGTTCCAGTCCACGCTCTTCAACCGCTGCTCGGCGCGCTTCAGGCGGTCGGGGCCGCTGTCCTGGAGAATCAGGTTGATCTCTTCGGCCATGGCCTGGGCGAAGAAGCGCCACGACTGATTGCGCGAGGCCAGGGCCTGCATCGCCGCCAGGCTGGCCAGCGCCTCCTTCGGCCGTCCCTGCAGGCGCTGGGTGCGCGCCAGGCAGATCTGTCCCTGGGCATAGAAATCGATCGGATTGATCACATCCACATGCCCGAGCGCCCAGCCCAGGCGCTCTTCCAGCCCGTCCAGCTCGATCCTGTAGTAGGCGGTCAGGGCCTCGGTGATGGTCGGCAGCGCCAGCGCGCTCCTGGACTTCTCGAACAGCGGCCGGGCACGCTGGCGGAGCCGCTCGATGAGCAGTTGCGCCTGCTTCACCTGGCCCTGCTCGAGTGCGAGGATCACCTCGACGTTGGCCAGTTGCATGTCCAGGTAGCGCCCTTCGAGGAAATGATTGCGCTGCTGCGCCAGCCCCAGCAGGCGCCGCGCCTGGTCGCCCTGGCCACGGACCACCTGGGCCAGCGCGGCGGTGATCAACACCGCCACTTCGAGGAAGGCGGCGTTCTGCCCGAGCTGGACTTCGACCCGGCGAGCCAGGGCGATGCACAGTTCCAGATCGTCCTTCTGCAACGCCACCACCGCTTTCACCGCCAGCGCGGAGAGGTACTGGTCGCCCATCGGCCCGTCGCCGCGGCTCTCCCCCCAACGCGCCAGCAGTTCGTCGATGATCCGGTTGGCCTCGCCCAGGCTGAGGTCGCTGGCCCGCGACCAGACATCGGTAAGGACCAGGATCGGATAGCGCTCGGCGATTTCGTCCGGCACATGCTTGCGCCAACGGTAGATCAGGCTGAGCTGGCCGCGGTTGATCAGCTCCAGTCCGCATCCGTCGACCAGCGCGGCGATCATCTCCGGGTCTTCCGCCGCACAGGCATGCTCGATGGCGAACGTCGGCATGTGGTGGTTGGTGAACCACAGGCTGGCGTTGAAATGCAGTTGCTTGAAACGGTCCGGATCGGAGTCGCGCAGGCGGTTGCGGAGGAAGTCGGCGAACAGCAGGTGGAAGCGATACCACTGGCGTTCGCGATCCAGCGGCAGGAGGAACAATTGCATGGACTCCAGGCGCTCCAGCAGCGCCTGGCCGTCCTGGCGCCCGGTCAGCGCGTTGGCCAGGTCGCCGCTCAATTGGCTGGCAACGCCAAGGGCCAGCAGCGCTTCCTGCAGGTCGCCAGGCAAGCGCTCGAAGACGGCCGCCAGCAGATAGGCGCTGACCGCCTGCTTGTCGCCGTCGAGCAGGGCCATTTCCTGCACCTGCGGTTGCTGGCGCAGCCACAGGCTGACGAGATGCACGCCCACCACCCAGCCTTCGGTCTGGCCATAGAGCGCCTTCAGGCAGGGCTCGTCCAGATAGAGACCGCTGCGCTCGAGGTATTCGCGGGTTTCCTCGAAGCCGAGGCGCAGCTCCTCGAGGCCGATTTCCAGCAACAGCCCCTTGGCCCGCCAGGTAGCCAGGCTCAGCGCCGGCTGCGAACGCGTGCCCAGGGCCAGGACCAGCCCGGGCGGCGCGTACTGCACCAGACGGTTGAGGCCGGTGAAGATGTCCGGGTTGCTAACCAGGTGCAGGTCGTCGAGCACCAGCAGCAACGGCCGCGCATAGCGATCGAGATCGCCGAGCAGGCTTTCGATCACCGCCACCACCGGGACCCGCATGGTGTTCTGCAGGTAGGTCTGGGCGTCGTCGCCAAGCTGCGGCACGGCTTCGCCCAGCGCCTCGATGAGCTGCCGGCAGAAACGGGCGGGGTCGTCGTCTTCTTCGGCCAGCGACAGCCAGGCCACCGCCTGGTCTGCTACAGTGCGCTCCCTGGCCAGGGCGGCGAGCGCGCAGGTCTTGCCGAAGCCGGCAGGTGCGGAAAACATAAGAACGCGTGAATGGGGGTTGCGATCCAGCAGGTTGCGGATCGCGGGGCGAAGAGAATATTCGGCTGGCACCTGAGGCGGCACTATTCTGGAGCGCGAAAGGCTGCCGGCTGCTGGATCCTGTACTGCATCCACGGCCTGTATCCCTGTGTCATTATCATTGTGGTACGGAGCCAAATCTCCGTGGGATATTTCCATAATTAGCAGATCACCCTTCTTACGTAAACTGAAGAAATGGCTCTAGGATCGACGATTCCGGCGAACTAGAATTCCTGACTGTCCCACTACCCCCACTTTCCATGCCCAGTTGTCATGTTCACCCCCTGCCCTACCATAGCGACCCAAGCTGTCTCTTTGCCATCATCCATGAGGCGCCCGGTGCGGTGATGCTCGATTCGGGTCGCCCCATCGCTACCCGTGGACGCTATGACCTTATGAGCGCCTGGCCATTGGCAGAACTGGCGCCGCTGCCCGACGAATCGGCCAACCGCTTCTTCGCCCGCCTACGCGAAGCGGCCGGAAGCCTGGGCCCCGCGCAGCTGCCAGCCCCGTACGAACTGCCCTTCGCCGGCGGTCTGCTGGGCTATTTATCCTACGACCTGGGTCGCCGCATCGAGCGCATCGGCGAACACGCCCGCGACGACCTGGGCCTGCCGCTGGCGTCCGTCGGCCTGTATGCCTGGGCGCTGATCAGCGACCACCAGGCCGGAACCAGCCAACTGGTATTCCACCCGCGATTGGACGGGCGCGAACGCCAGCGCCTGATCGCCCTGTTCAGCGAGGAAGCGCAAGACGCGGCCGGCAACTTCAAGCTTCTGGGAAAATTCCGACGGAGCATCAGCACATCCGACTATCGGCAGGCGATCCGCCGCATCCAGGACTACATCCAGGCAGGCGACTGCTACCAGGTGAACTATAGCCAGCGCTTCCAGGCCGCTTGCAGCGGCTCGCCGTGGCCGGCCTATCGCGCCCTGCGCGAGGCCTGCCCGACGCCGTTCTCCGGCTACCTGCGACTGGCCGACGGCGCGATCCTCAGCCTGTCGCCGGAGCGCTTCCTCAAGCTCGGCAAGGGCAAGGTGGAAACCCGGCCGATCAAGGGCACCCGCCCGCGCGGCAAGACGCCCGAGGAGGACATGGCGCTGGCGGCATCGCTGCTGGCCAGCCCCAAGGACCGCGCGGAGAACCTGATGATCGTCGACCTGCTGCGCAACGACATCGGACGCAGTTGCCAACCTGGCAGCGTACGAGTACCGGAGCTGTTCGCCCTGGAAAGCTATCCCAACGTGCATCACCTGGTGAGCAGCGTCACCGGCGAACTGGCGCCGGGCAAGGACGCCCTCGACCTGCTGGAAGGCAGCTTCCCCGGCGGCTCGATCACCGGCGCGCCGAAGATTCGCGCCATGCAGATCATCGACGAGCTGGAACCGAGCCGACGCGGCATCTACTGCGGCAGCCTGTTCTACCTCGACGTGCGCGGCGAGATGGACAGCTCGATCGCCATCCGCACCCTGCTGGTCAGGGACGGCCAGGTCAGTTGCTGGGGCGGCGGCGGCATCGTCGCCGACTCGCACTGGGAGGACGAGTACCAGGAAACCCTGGACAAGGTCCGGGTGCTGCTGGAAACCCTGGAAGGGATGGCCGGGACAGCGCCCCCGGAATAGAAAAGAGCCCGCGTTCCGCGGGCTCTTTCATCGGCGGCGCGGCTACAGGCTCAGCGGACGGCTGGAAGCCTTGAGGAACTCGCGCTTGAGGTCTTCGTAGGTATGCACCGCGGGGAACTGGGGAAACTCGCGGATCACGTTTTCCGGGGCATGGAACAGGATGCCGGCGTGGGCCTCGGAAAGCATGGTGGTGTCGTTGTAGGAATCGCCGGCGGCGATCACCCGATAGTAGAGGCTCTTGAAGGCGATCACCGACTGCCGCTTGGGATCCTTCTGGCGCAATTGATAGCCGACCACCCGGTCGCTGTCGTCGATCTCCAGCTTGTGGCACAACAGGGTCGGGAAGCCCAGCTGGCGCATCAGCGGCTGGGAGAACTCGTAGAAGGTGTCGGAGAGGATCACCACCTGGAAGCGTTCGCGCAGCCAGTCGACGAATTCCACCGCCCCCTCCAGCGGCTTCAGGGTGGCGATCACCTCCTGGATGTCGCCCAGCTTCAGGCCATGTTCGTCGAGGATGCGCAGGCGCTGCTTCATCAGCACGTCGTAGTCCGGAATGTCCCGGGTGGTCGCCTTCAAGGCGTCGATACCGGTTTTTTCCGCGAACGCGATCCAGATTTCCGGAACCAGCACGCCTTCCAGGTCAAGACAGGCAATTTCCACAGGACTCTCCTCGAAATTCTCTGAACGATGGGGTGACGACGGACGCGGCACTCTAGCCCCTCGCCGAGGGCAAGGCAACGCCAGCTTATTCCTGGAATAAAGGTCGACCGGGGTAAATGGTTATTTAGGGCCATATGCCGCCCTTTGCTACCATCCCCGCCACAGAGCGCGACAGCGCCGCCCAGCACCAGGACCCCAGCCCGATGAGCCAGCCTTTCGACCTTCCCGCCCTCGCTTCCAGCCTTGCCGACAAATCCCCCCAGGACATCCTGAAAGCCGCCTTCGAGCACTTCGGCGACGAGCTGTGGATCTCCTTCAGCGGCGCCGAGGACGTCGTCCTGGTAGACATGGCCTGGAAGCTCAACCGCAACGTGAAGGTGTTCAGCCTCGACACCGGTCGCCTGCACCCGGAAACCTATCGTTTCATCGACCAGGTCCGCGAACACTACGGCATCGCCATCGACGTGCTTTCCCCCGACCCGCGCCTGCTCGAACCCCTGGTGAAGGAAAAGGGCCTGTTCAGCTTCTACCGGGACGGCCACGGCGAGTGCTGCGGCATCCGCAAGATCGAACCGCTCAAGCGCAAGCTCGCCGGCGTGCGCGCCTGGGCCACCGGCCAACGCCGCGACCAGAGCCCCGGCACGCGCAGCCAGGTGGCGGTGCTGGAAATCGACGGTGCCTTTTCCACGCCGGAAAAGCCGCTGTACAAGTTCAACCCGTTGTCGTCCATGACCAGCGAGGAAGTCTGGGGCTATATCCGCATGCTCGAACTGCCCTACAACAGCCTGCACGAACGCGGCTATATCAGCATCGGCTGCGAACCCTGCACCCGTCCGGTGCTGCCCAACCAGCATGAGCGCGAGGGCCGCTGGTGGTGGGAGGAAGCCACCCACAAGGAGTGCGGGCTGCACGCCGGCAACCTGATCAGCAAGGCCTGAAACCGTCGATAGAGCGTATGCAATCGGGGTAAAGTGCGGCTCGAACCCCGAGCGGAGACCCAGCATGCGCATCACCATGGTCAAGAAAGTCCTCGCCAATGGCGAGGACTGCCGCAAGTGCAAGGAAGTCCGGCAACGCCTGGAACAAGGCGGCTACCTGCCGCGCATCCATCGCACCCTGGTGGCCGACGAACGCGACCCGAACAGCGCAGGCTGGATGGTCGCCGCCCAATATGGCGTAGAGACCGCGCCGTTCTTCGTGGTTCGCCACGACGACGGGCGCGAACAGGTCTACACCGTGTTCATGAGCTTCCTCCATGAAGTCCTCGAACCGCGAGCCGAGCAGGCCGCGGACGCCGATCGCGAAGCGCTGGCCAAGCTGGCCGGGCGCGACAATCTCGACATGCTCTGAGGGCCAGCCATGAAAAAGCCCGGCACCAGGCCGGGCTTTTTCATGGGCCGAGGCGATCAGTAGACCGGCAGTTCGATGCCGTCGAACAACTCGTCCAGCTCGGCCTTGTTGTGGCATTGCACGGCCTTGGCCAGCAGCTCGCGGGTCAGATGCGGAGCGAATTTCTCGATGAAGTCGCACATGAAGCCGCGCAGGAAGGTGCCGCGGCGGAAGCCGATCTTGGTCACGCTGGACTCGAACAGGTGGCTGGCGTCGAGGATCACCAGGTCGTTGTCGAGCTTCGGATCGACCGCCATGTGCGCCACGATACCGACCCCCAGGCCCAACCGCACGTAGGTCTTGATCACGTCGGCATCGGCCGCGGTGAATACCACCTTGGGCACCAGGCCGCGCTGGCTGAAGGCTTCGTCGAGCTTGGAGCGGCCGGTGAAGCCGAACACGTAGGTGACGATCGGCTGCTCGGCCAGGGCTTCCAGGGTCAGTTTCGGCAGCTTGGTCAGCGGATGGCCGTGGGGCACGATGACGCAGCGATTCCAGCGGTAGCAGGGCATCATGATCAGGTCGCCGAACAACTCCAGCGCCTCGGTGGCGATGGCGAAGTCGACAGTGCCGTCGGCCGCCATTTCGGCGATCTGCATCGGCGTGCCCTGGTGCATGTGCAGGGAGACGTCCGGGTACTGCTTGATGAAGCCGCTGATCACGTTGGGCAGCGCATAGCGCGCCTGGGTGTGGGTAGTGGCGATGGACAGCGTGCCCTTCTTCTCGTTGGAGAATTCCTGGGCGATCTGCTTGATGCTCTCGACCTTGCGCAGGATCTCGCCGGCGGTATGGATGATCCGCTCCCCCGCCGGCGTCACACGGGTCAGGTGCTTGCCGCTGCGAGCGAACACCTCGACGCCCAGTTCGTCCTCCAGCAGGCGGATCTGCTTGCTGATGCCCGGCTGCGAAGTATAGAGGCTCTGCGCCGTGGCGGAGACGTTGAGGTCGTGGTGCGCAACCTCCCAGATATAGCGCAATTGCTGAAGCTTCATGGAGATTCCTCGAAAAGGTTGTCGCGACCGGCGATCAAGAACCGAAGGTATATAACCATATTAATGGTTTGAGGAATAAAATTAGACGTTTTTTTTGATTTTGCACGCTTTTTCACCAGCGACCGCTGGCCTAAAGGTCGCGACTACGGTGCTGCAACATCGGCACCAGGTACACCGGTACTTCCGCCAGTTGCACCAGACGCGCGGCAGTCCGGCCCAGCGGCGTGTCGAGCTGGGTGCCGTGGCTATGGCTGCCGGCGACGATCAGGTCCACGGCCAGCTTTTCCGCCTCATCGAGGATCATCTGCGGCGGGTCGCCCTGCACCACCCGCACGCTCTTGACCAGCGCCGCATCCTGGGGCAACTCGCCGAGTTCATCGCGAAACCCTTCCAGGACTCGCTTCTCGATGCTTTCCATGACGTTGTCCAGCCCTTGCGCCCGCAGGTCCTGGAGACGCTCGGTGTCAAGGTAGGTCTGCAGGACCGACTCGGCGAACAGCCCGAGGGGCTCCACCACATGGATGACATAGAGCTCGGCGTTGTAGGCGCGGGTCAGCGACAGGGCGTGTTGCAGGACATAGGGAGCATAGAGCCCCAGGTCGGTGGCATAGAGAATCGAACGAATCATGCGGCCTCCTCGACAGCCTGCGCGGCGGGCCTCATTAGCAGATTAGCAGCAAGCATCCATTCTCCTAGCGTTCCCTGCTGTTTCGGGCTTTTTCCGGCCCGTTGGGGTAAATCCCTTTTCTTCCTGCGAGCGCGAGGCCGGCTGGTCGCCGCGCTCGGCTCTTCAGCGCGATTGCGCTTCGAGGAAACGCAACGCCTGGTGCAGCGCCTCGACCCTGGGCATCCGGTGGCCCGCAGCAGCAGCGCGGGCCAGGGGCGCGGCATAGATCGCCGCCAGCTCCAGTGGCCGCCCCTGGGTGAAGTCGTGGTACATGCTCGGCCGATAGTCGGGCATCCGCTCGGTCGCCGCCAGCAGTTGGTCCGCATAGCCCTCCGGCAGGATGAAGCCGCAGGCGCCGGCAGCACCGATGACTTCCTCCATGATCGCCTCGATCAGCGACCGACTGTCCGCGTTGGCCATCAGCGGCGCGGTGCTGCTCTTCAGCAATACCGACAGTCCGTTGTAGGGGATGTTCCAGACCAGCTTCTGCCAACGCGCCTGCTCCAGGTCGGGCATCGCCGTAGACTCCAGCCCGGACTCGCGGAACAGCGCGGCGCCCTCCTCGACGATCTCGCGCCGGCGTCGCTCGTCGGCCGGTCCGGAATGATAGCCGAGATTCACTCCGCCGTAGGCCTGGTGCTCGATCACGCCCGGTTCGCCGCGATGCACACAGATGAAGCAGAGGCCGCCCAGCAGATGCAGGCTTTCCGGCAGCAGCGGCCGCAGCCGCTCCTCCACGCCCAGACCGTTCTGCAGCAGCAGAACCTTGGCTCCCGGCGCCGCCGCTGCGCGGATCAGGGGGGCCAGCTCGTCATTGCCGGTGGTCTTGACGCCCACCAGCAACCAGTCGCAGGACGGCATGTCCTGCGCCGAATGGTAGGCCTGGACCGGCGCCAGGCGCCGGAAGCCATGCACCGCACTATTCAGGCTGAGTCCGGCGCGATTGACCGCCTCGAACTCGCTGCGCAGGAGAAAATGCACGTCGTGACCGGCATGCGCCAGCATCAATCCATAGAAGCCGCCGATGGCTCCCGTACCGATGACGCCGACCCGTTGCTGCTTGGAATCCATCAGGGCAACTCCTCAGGTAAAGCGGTCGACCCCGCCAGCACCGCACCCCGCAAGGCTTCCTGGTGCAGCGGAACGTTCAGTGCGCCATGGAAGCGGCCGTCGCGGACCATGAACAGGGCCGGCAGGTGAAAGACGCCGTAGCGTTCCACCAGGCCGCCATTGCGGCCGGCGTCCACCCAGCACAGGCGCTCGATGGGCAGGTCCATCGCGGGGAGATGGCGCCGGGCCCAGCGGCACGACGCGCAGCCTTCGCTGGTGAATACCAACAGCGAAACCCCTTCCAGGGCAAGCAACTGCCGGTCGGCGTCCAGATCGGTGAGTTCCAGGGACGGCACGCTGCTGACCTCGATAGAAAGGAAGAAATGGGTCCCCACCATCATCCCTATGCTTCGGCTCCTGCGATAGCGGTGGCGTCCTCCTCGGCCAGCGGATACGGGCAAGGCGCGCCCCTCCGCAGCACCTGCACAATATCGTCCGCGGCGGCCTCGCCTGCAACTCCGCTGGCAGCCTTGGCCCGGAGCAACGAAGAAAACGTGCGCAGAGCGGGGAAAACACCGGCGAACCGCGTCCCGCCCATTGTCTAGGCCCGGCCCGACACGTTAAGGTTCGTCTCCCCGTTTGCGAACTTCATGCCTGCGCCCTTTCGCAGGGGGCCTCCCGGCGCCCGTGACCTGATTGAGTACCACGATGGCTGATTTACAGATCGACGACCTTAACGTTGCCTCCAACGAGACCCTGATCACGCCGGAGCAGCTCAAGCGTGAAATTCCCCTGACCGACAAGGCGCTGCAGACCGTGGCCCATGGTCGCCAGGTGGTGCGCGACATCCTGGATGGCAAGGACCACCGTCTGTTCGTGGTGATCGGCCCCTGCTCCATCCACGACATCAAGGCCGCCCACGAATACGCCGACCGCCTCAAGGCGCTCGCGGCCGAAGTGGCGGATACGCTGTTCCTGGTGATGCGCGTGTACTTCGAGAAGCCGCGTACCACGGTGGGCTGGAAAGGCCTGATCAACGATCCGTACCTGGACGACTCGTTCAAGATCCAGGATGGCCTGCACATCGGTCGCCAACTGCTCCGCGACCTCGCCGAGAAAGGCTTGCCCACCGCCACCGAAGCGCTCGACCCGATTTCCCCGCAGTACCTGCAGGACCTGATCAGCTGGTCGGCGATCGGCGCCCGTACCACCGAATCGCAGACCCACCGCGAGATGGCTTCCGGCCTGTCTTCCGCGGTCGGCTTCAAGAACGGCACCGATGGCAGCCTGACCGTGGCGATCAATGCCCTGCAGTCGGTCTCCAGCCCGCATCGTTTCCTCGGCATCAACCAGCAGGGCGGCGTATCCATCGTGACTACCAAGGGCAACCGCTACGGTCACGTGGTGTTGCGCGGCGGCAACGGCAAGCCGAACTACGATTCGGTCAGCGTCGCGCTCTGCGAGCAAGACCTGAACAAGGCGAAAATCCCGCTGAACATCATGGTCGACTGCAGCCACGCCAACTCCAACAAGGACCCGGCCCTGCAACCGCTGGTGATGGACAACGTCAGCAACCAGATCGTCGAAGGCAACAACTCGATCGTCGGCCTGATGGTGGAAAGCCACCTGGGCTGGGGCAGCCAGCCGATTCCGAAGGATCTCGACCAACTTCAGTACGGCGTCTCCATCACCGACGCCTGCATCGACTGGGCGACCACCGAGAAGAGCATCCGCAGCATGCACGCCAAGCTCAAGGACGTGCTGCCGAAACGCCAGCGCGGCTGAGCGAGGCGGAAACGAAAACGCCGGGCTGATGCCCGGCGTTTTTCATTGCGCGCCTGCTCAGGCGGCCGGATCGGCCTGACGCTGGCGACGCTCGATATAACGCTCCACGTAGGAGCAGGACGGGATCACGCTGTAGCCCATGCGGTCGGCGTACTGCAGGGCGTGTTCGGTCAGCGCGGCGGCGATACCGCGACCACGCAGCGAATCCGGTACGAAGGTCCGGTAGATATCCAGCGTCTGCTTGCCCAGGTCCATATACGCCAGATAGGCACGATGGCCATCCACCGTCGTCTCGAACTGATGGCCGCCCACGTCATGATGGATGGACAGGGACTCGCTCACTTTGGATCTCCTCAACGGGTTCGTAACCCGACCCGCGCCTGATTGATAGGGTTCCTCGCGAGGATGCCCCCGCGTACCGGCCTTCAGCAGGCCGCCGGATAACTTCGTCCGTTCTCGTCTCGGCGGCTGATCGCGCCTGGCGGACATCCTCGAAACGGGTGACCTGCACCGCATGCAAGGCCGGACTAACGATAGGGCCCATATTGCTGTCTTCCCCGGCCAGACTCAACCGTTTCTTCTGGCAGGAACGCGCAGGCGTCACTGGAGCCCAGTTCGGGAGGCCCACGCAAGCACAATCGCGCATGACCCGCGGGTCAGCCAAAGCGCTTTACGCCGACGACGCCCATCAGTAAGGTCTGCGCCACTCCACCAAAAGGAATCCTGCCATGAGCGAGTTGATCAGCTACCAGTTCGAAGACGGCATCGCCACCCTGACCCTCAACAACGGCAAGGTGAACGCCATCTCCCCGGCGGTGATCGACGCCTTCAACCAGGCTCTCGACCAGGCCCTGCAGGACAAGGCCGTGGTCATCGTCACCGGCCAGCCGGGCATCCTCTCCGGTGGCTACGACCTGAAGGTCATGACCTCCGGCCCGGAGAATGCCGTCAACCTGGTCGCCGCCGGCTCGACCCTGGCTCGCCGCCTGCTCTCCCATCCCTACCCGGTGATCGTCGCCTGCCCCGGGCACGCGGTAGCCAAGGGCGCCTTCCTGCTGCTCTCGGCCGACTACCGGATCGGCGTCGACGGGCCGTTCCAGATCGGCCTGAACGAAGTCGCCATCGGCATGACCATGCACCATGTCGGCATCGAGCTGGCCCGCGATCGCCTGCGCAAGTCGGCGTTCACCCGCTCGGTCATCAATGCCGAGATGTTCAGTCCGGCCGCTGCGGTGGATGCCGGATTCCTCGACACCCTGGTCAGCCCCGACCAGTTGCAGGAAAGCGCGCGTGCAGCGGCCCAGCAGTTGAAGAAACTCAACATGACCGCGCACCGCAATACCAAGCTCAAGGTGCGCAAGGCACTGCTGGAAACCCTCGACCAGGCGATCGAGCTGGACAAGAAGCACCTGGGCTAAGGCCCGCTCCAGCGAAAGCCCGGTTGGTACCGGGCTTTTTTGCGCCCAATAATTACTTATTACGCAAAGGTAACTCTCATTAACTGCTATTTTTAAAAAATTATTACGGATTATCCTGATGACATTCCCAAGGAAAACCGGAGGTCATCATGAAACGCAACGTCTTCGCCGCCATTCTCCTCGGCATGGCTACCACCCTCGCAGTGCAAGCCAGCTTCGCCGACGAATCCAGCCTGATGGAAAACCGCATGGTCCAACTGAACCAGCACGCCATCGAGCAGGCCCAGCAGCAACAGGCCACTGCGCCAACCACGAGCGACACCGATGCGCAGGGTTGAACGCCGCCTGCCAGGAAGTTTTTTCTTTTCCCCGCAACCCTGAAAAGCCCGGCTAACGCCGGGCTTTTCGTTCAGGCCAGCTTTTCCTCGGCCGCCACGCCCTTGCGATAGACCTCGTAGAGAATCACCGGGATCTCCAGGTCGCCCAGGTGGCGAACCACCAGCGGCTTGACCTCGGACCAGTCCAGCCCGCCCACTCCCGTCGCCACGCAGGGTAGAGCCAGGCTGCTCACCCCTTCGCTGCGCACATAGCGGGCCAGCTCGCGCAGGGCATGGCCGACATCCTCCAGGCTCGCCTTGCCCGGCTTGGCGCTGCGACCGCTGTGCAGCATGCCCTGGGTGATCAGGTTGACGATGCACTGGGTCTTGCCCTGCTCGTCGACCCCGGCCCAGACCCAGATGCCGCCCGGCTCGGGCGCCCTGGCATGGGCGGCATGCCGGTAGTCGCGAACCATCGACGGCCAGCGTTCGCGCAAGGCGAGGGCCAGGCCGCTGTCGAAATGGTCCTGGGGCGCGATGCCGTGGGCGATCACCTGGGCCCCGGAAAGCAGAATGTCACCTTCAACTTCACGAATCATGAGCGTTTCCTTCTTGGCTTCGGGACAGGCGCTTCGTGCGCCGCCCTGCATCTTTCACCGTACGCCTTGCCCGCCGGCGCCAGTTGATGCGTATCAAGAACGGCCGGTCCCATCCGCTACGGGCCGACTAGACTGCATGCGAGGGAACCTTGGAGGCGCCTCGCCTCTCCATTGGATTCCAGCCTCATGCCGTCTCATCCATGACAAGGAAACAACCGCCATGCCGAAATGGATTGCACTTTGCCTGATCCCGCTGTTGGCAAGCTGCGCCACCTGCCGCCAGGACAGCGACAGGGAAAAACTGCTGTACGAGAACGACATGCTGCAGGCGAAACTGATCATCGTCGCCAACGACCGCGATCGCCTGCCGCTGGCCCAGGCCCTGCTGGAGCGCGCGGCGCGCGACGACCGCAGCGGCGAGGCGGACTTCTACCAGGCCGTGCTGATCGCTCGCCGCGACGGCCAGGCCAGCGATTGCGAGCGCATCACCCACCTCCTCGAACGTTCCGCCGAGCGACGCTACCCGCTGGCCAACGCGATGCTCTACAAGATCTACGCCGAGCCCTTCCTGTTGCCGCGCGCCGACATTCCCAAGGCCGAGACCTATCGCCAGGCCTACGCCGAGCTCCCGGTCGCGCGCAGCGGCTACCCTTCCTTCGAGCGTGCCCGGCAGGTGGTCGATCGCCTGCTCGCGCCGACTTCGTCCTGATCCATCGAGGGCCTGGACCCGGGCCCCGCAACCCGTACCGGTCGTTCGGCTAAAGCATCATTTCTGTCGATAGTTAATAGCGCGACAATTCGTTATCCAATCGAATTCTTCTCCGCGATCCTATGCCCATCCGAGGTATCGATCACGGAAGCCGCCATGAAACGCCGCAGCCCACGCCACTACGCCCGCAACACCGCCCTGGCCACCCTGGGTCTGTACGCCATCCTCATGCTGGTCGTGCTGAGCCTCGTCGCCGGCGCCGAAAGCGCCAGGAACGCCACACCCGACAACGACACCGCCACGACCTTATCCAACCAGATCGGCCAGGCCCTGCCAGGCCTGCTCTCGGGGTTGAACAGTCGACGCGCCGGTTGAACGCCGGCTTCTTTCCCGGAAACAGCATGAGAAGGCAAACACGGAAATTCTGGATCGTCGCCGCCCTGGCGATATTGACCAATGGCTACTCGCTACTCGGCCTCGCACAAGGCTCGGCGGGTGCGCTGGCGCGTACCATCGAATGCAACCAGGCGATGGTCCGCGCGCTGGCAGCCAGCCTGGCGCTGAAGCTGCAGAGCGGCACTCCGCCGGCACGCCCGCAGCGCTGGATCCCGGAGCGCTTCATCCTCGACTGCCCGGCCTGAAACGAAAACGCCGCCAACCCCGGGAGGCTGGCGGCGCTCGCATGGCGCGGGGCCGGCTCAGGCGCCGGTCGGCTGGCGCGCGACGAAACGCATCATCCATTCGGCGACGACGGTGCCCTGGTGGTCCCTCGCCAGGCTATCGACCCCCTTGCGATAGAGTTCCTCGCCCAGGTGCTGCTGGCGCAGTTCGAGCAGTTCGCGGGAATAGTCGTGGACGAACTCGGGATGCCCCTGGAAGCACAGCACCTGGTCGCCGATGGCGTAGGCGGCATAGGGACAGAAGTCGCTGGAAGCGATCACCCGCGCGTTTTCCGGCAGCCGGGTGACCTGGTCCTGGTGGCTGATCAACAGGGTCAGGTCCGGCAACGCCGGGCTCATCCAGTCGGCCCGTTCGTTCAACTGGTACTGGTGGATGCCCATGCCCCAGCCCTGGCTGGCGCGCTCGGCCTTGCCACCGAGCAGCAGGGCCAGCAACTGGTGGCCGAAACACACGCCGAGGAGCTTGTCGCCGCGCTCGTAGCGGTCCAGGAGGAAGGTCTTCAGGGTCTGGATCCACGGGTCGGGACCGAAGGAGTCGGCCTTGCTGCCGGTCACCAGGTAGGCGTCGAAGCGCTCGTCGTCCGCCGGATAGCGCCCCTCCACCACGTTGTAGATGACGAATTCGGCGGCGATCGGCTGCTTGGCGAACAGTTGCTGGAACATCCGGCCGTAGCCTTCGTACCGCTCGATCAGTTCGGGACGAAGGATATCGGTTTCCAGGATACAGATGCGGAGCGACATAAAGACTCTCTGAAGAAGTGGGGTTATTGTCGTTTTCGTTTGATTTAATTAACACAGGAGCGCGGGCAAGGGAACCGTCGCCCTGGCCTCGAAAGGAATATCCGGACGATTCGCCAAAAAACAAGCGGCCGGCAGAAAGATTCCCGAGACGCTCAACCGTAAAGAAATCTGCACAGGAGACGGAAGGGCTCCCCATGCCCGGAACCGCCACGTAAACTGGCGGTTTTCCCGCGAGGCACACGCCATGTTGCTCAAGGCAGTACGTAACGGACTGGGTCAGGCGATTATCCTCGCCGACTTCGTCAGCCGCCCCCGCAAGCTGCAGCGCAGCGCCGAGGCTCAGGCCGAGGTCGAGCGGGCGCTGCGGAACCTGTCGCTCTACCAGTTCCGCGCCTGTCCGTTCTGCGTGAAGACACGCCGCGCCATGCACCGGCTGAACCTGCCGATGCAACTCAAGGACGCCATGAACGATCCGCAGGCCCGCCAGGCTTTGCTGGAAGGCGGCGGCAAGGTCAAGGTGCCGTGCCTGCGCATCGAGGAAAATGGCCAGGTGCGCTGGATGTATGAGTCCAGCGAGATCATCGCCTATCTGGAAGGTCGTTTCGCCAACGCCTGAGCGGCCGATCAACGGTCCCGGCCGCATCCAGGGGCAGCCGGTGGATCAGGAAACGCGCCGGCACCTCGCCCTCGCGCCCCGGCAACAGGCGGTGGCGAATGCGTGACTCGCTGACATAGGCGCAACCCTGTCCGGTGACGGTCAGGTTGACCGGCGACTCCAGGCCCTCGCGCAACACTTCGATGCCGCGCCGCCCGGCGGCGAGCGGCTCGGCGATCCGCAGCACCTTGCCGGCGCCGCTGCGGATGGCGTTCTCCAGCACGATCAGCGAGCCGTCCGGAGCCAGCGCCATGCCGTCCGGATTCTCCAGCGTTCGGGGCAGTTCCATCTCGCGCAGCCGCGGACGAGTGGCGACCCCTTCGACGACATGGATCGCCCCGCTACCGAAGTTGCCGACCACCAGGGTGTCGTCGTCCACCCGGACGATGCCCGCCGCACCCAGCCCACCAGGGCCGGCCAGGCGGCTGTCACGCAACATCACCTGGAATACCGGTGCCCCGGGCCGCAGCCGCATCAGGCTGCCATCCCGGGTTTCGCTCAGGTAAACCGTTCCGTCGGGCGCCACTGCGAGATCGTTGCCCATCCCGTCGCCGGGCAGGGTCAGATATCGGCGCACGGCGCCGGTCGCGAGATCCAGGGCGAACACCCCGTGCGGCCGGCGCCGGCCAGCGGGTAGGAAGTCCGGCGAATTGCCCCAGAGCAGGCCACGCGGCTCGTCCAGCCGCAGCGCGGTGGCAGCGAAGATCGCCGGGTTGCCGGCGAAGAAGGTTTCCCACTCTCCCCCGGGAGGCTTGCGCAGGATGCGCCCGCTGGTGACCAGACCGACGTACAGCGTTCCATCGGCGGCATGGGCGATGCCGTTGGGATACCGGGCCCCCGCTGGCAGGACGATGCTCGTCGCGGCGCAGGACGGCTCGCGGTCGCCCGGCGCACGGGCGAAAACCGGCAAGACGGTCGCCGATACCATGGATACCAGCAGCAACACGGAAGCCAGTCGTCTCATCATGCTTTCTCCGTCGATGTGCGCCCTACCAGCGCGGGGTCCGGGCGTGCGCCGTGAGCGGCGCCTCCAGCGTGGCGCACTCCTCTTCGGCGAGGTCCAGCGTCAGCGCCGCGAGAGCATCCTCGAGGTGATGCGGCCTGGACAGGCCGACGATCGGCGCGGCGACACCTTTCCGGCCAAGCAGCCAGGCCAGGGCGAGTTGCGCCGGTGGAAGCCCGCGGGCAGCGGCGAGTTTCTCCAACGCACCGAAGGTCGACTCGACCTCCTCCCTGCCGCCGTACCAACGCGGGGCCTGTTCGTCCGTCCGGGTCCGCAGCGTGCCGGCGCTTCTTGCCCCGGCCAGCAGCCCACGCGCCAGCGGCGACCAGGGCGTCAACGCGATCCCCTCTTCCTGGCACAGCGGCACGAGGTCCTCCTCGTCCTCGCGAACGATCAGGTTGTACTGGCTCTGCATCGAGATGAACTGCGCCAGGCCGTGGTGGCGCTGGAAGGCGAGCATCTTCATGAAGCGCCAGGCCGGCATCGACGAGGCGCCGAGGTAACGGACCTTGCCGGCACGCACCAGGCTGTCGAGGGTTTCGCAGGTTTCCTCGATCGGGGTGTCCGGATCGAAGCGGTGGATCACGAAGAGATCCAGGTAGTCCGTACCCAACCGTCGCAGCGAGGCATCCACGCTGGCAAGCAGGTGCTTGCGCGACAAGCCGCAAGCGTTGGGCCTGTCGCTCATGGGAAAAAACGCCTTGGTGGCGATTACCAGGTCCTCGCGCTGCGCGAAGTCCCTGAGCGCGCGTCCGAGGATCCGCTCGCTCTCGCCGGTGGAATAGATATCGGCACTGTCGAAGAAGTCGATCCCGGCTTCCAGCGCCTCGCGAATGAACGGACGCGCCCGTTCCTCGTCCAGCACCCATGGACGCCACGCCGGATCGCCATAGGTCATGCACCCCAGGCAGAGTCGGGAGACTTTCAGGCCGCTGTTGCCAAGACGGACATGCTGCATCGTACGACCTCGTCGGAAGACTCTGAAAAGAGCCCGGCCCACCCTGTTCATGAGCCAGGTTTCCCGACGATGCTATATTGCTGCCGAATAGCTAACTATCCTGGAAAAATCTCTTTCACTGTTCGATTTATTTTAATAATCCAATGAAAAAGCCCGATCTCACCGGTCTCGCCGCCTTCGTCGCCATCGCTCGCGAACGCAGCTTCCGCCGCGCCGCCGCCACCCTCGGCGTAACCCCGCCGACGCTCAGCCACACCCTGCGCGAACTGGAAACCCAGCTCGGCATCCGCCTGCTCAACCGCACCACTCGCAACGTCTCGCCGACCGAGGCCGGCGAGCACCTGCTGGCGCACCTGGACCCGGCGTTCGAAGACATCGCCGCCGCGCTGGACAGCCTTAACCGCTTTCGCGAAACGCCTCACGGCCTGGTACGAATCAACGCATCGCGAAACGCCATCGGTCTCGTCCTCGCGCCACGCTTCGGCGAACTGGCCCGCGACTATCCCGGCATCACCCTGGAAGTGGTGGCGGACGAAGGTTTCGCCAATATCGTCGAAGCCGGTTTCGACGCTGGCATCCGCCTCGGCGAAGACCTCCAGCACGGCATGCGCGCCGTGAGGGTCGGCCCGGACCTGCGCTTGGCCATCGTCGCGACCCCGGCCTACTTCCGACGGCAAGGCAGGCCGGGTAGCCCGGAGGAGTTGCTCGGCCACCGTTGCATCGGCTGGCGCAAGGTGTCTTCCGGAGAGCTGTACAAATGGCAATTCAGCAAGGGCACGAAAGCGCTTTCGGTGGCCGTGAGCGGACCGCTGGTCCTCGACGACCCGCGCCTGATGCTGCAGGCGGCGCTGGCCGATGTCGGGATTGCCTTCGCCATCGAGGAGGAAGTCGCCGAGCACCTCGCCGCCGGCCGCCTGGAACGGGTCCTGGCGGATTGGTGCGCGCCGTTTCCCGGTTTCCATCTCTATTATCCGAACCGCCGCAACCACCCGGCGGCGTTGAGCGCCGTGATCGACCTGCTGCGCTACCCCGGCGAGGAACACCCAGGTCCTGCGTAGGTACATCGACGGAAGCGCCCGGGGCGGCCTGGAGGCAAGCATGGAGGCTGGCCTGTGCCGGCGCGCGGCGTAGGGCGCATAACCGCATCGCGGTTATCCGCCGAATCTCGGTATATCGGCGGATAGCGCCTGTGGCGCTATTCGCCCTACCAATGGCGGCTGGAGGCAAGGGCCTGTATCGACGCGCGGCGTAGGGCGGATAACCGCATCGCGGTTATCCGCCGAACCTCGGTATATCGGCGGATAGCGCCTGTGGCGCTATTCGCCCTACTAATGGCGGATTGGAGGCAAGGGCCTGTACCGACGCGCGGCGTAGGGCGGATAACCGCATCGCGGTTATCCGCCGAACCTCGGTATATCGGCGGATAGCGCCTGTGGCGCTATTCGCCCTACCAATGGCGGCTGGAGGCAAGGGCCTGTATCGACGCGCGGCGTAGGGCGGATAACCGCATCGCGGTTATCCGCCGAACCTCGGCATATCGGCGGATAGCACCCATGGCGCTATTCGCCCTACCCGTGGCGGCCTGGCTGGCAAGAACCAGGGATACCGGGGTGGCGTCATCCGCCGCGGTACGCGACCACGAGAAAGCCGGCCCGAAGGCCGGCTCTCCATGCGACGCCAGGACTCAGAACAGCTCGCCCTTCGCCGCCTTCTCCAGCAACAGCGCCGGCGGCTCGAAGCGCTCGCCGTACTGTTCGACCAGGTATTGGGCGCGGGCGATGAAGTCCTTCAGGCCGTACTGGTTGATGAACTGCAAGGCGCCCCCGCTCCAGGCGGCGAAACCGATGCCGAAGATCGAGCCGATGTTCGCGTCGGCGGTGGAGTGCAATACCCCCTCCTCCACGCAACGCACGGTCTCGATGGCCTGGATGAACAGCAGGCGGTCGCGGACATCCTCGGCGGATATTTGCGCATCGGGCTTCTCGAAGCGGCTCTTGAGTTCCGCCCAGAGATGTTTCCTGCCGTTCGCCGGGTAGTCGTAGAAGCCGGCGCCGGCCGCCTTGCCTGGGCGCTTGTACTCATTGACCATCAGGTCGATCACGGCGAACGCGGGGTGCGTCGGCAGAGCCTTGCCCTCGGCCTCGAGGTCGCGGGCGGTCTGGTTGCGGATGTGGGTCATCAGGCTCAGGGAGACTTCGTCGGAAATCGCCAGCGGCCCCACCGGCATACCGGCCTGGCGCGCCTGGTTGTCGATCATTGCGGCGCTCACGCCTTCGCCGAGCATGGCGATGCCTTCGTTGGTGAAGGTGCCGAATACCCGCGAAGTGAAGAAGCCGCGGCTGTCGTTGACCACGATCGGCGTTTTCTTGATCTGCAGCACGTAGTCGAAGCCGCGCGCCAGGGTTTCGTCGCTGGTCTTTTCGCCGCGGATGATCTCCACCAGCGGCATCTTGTCCACCGGGCTGAAGAAGTGCAGGCCGATGAACTTCTCCGGCCGCGCCACCGCCTGGGCCAGTCCGGTGATCGGCAGGGTCGAGGTATTGGACGCCACCACCGCATCGGCCAGGGCATGCTTCTCGGCCTCGGCGGTGACCTGGCCTTTCAGCGCGCGGTCCTCGAAGACCGCCTCGATGATCAGGTCGCAGCCTTCGAAGTCGGCTTCGCTGACGCTCGGCACGATCCGCGCGAGGAAGGCGTCGCGCTTCTCGGCGGACAGGTGCCCGCGCGCAACTTTCTTGTCCAGCAGCCTGGCCGAATAGGCCTTGCCCTTCTCCGCCGCTTCCAGCGAGACGTCCTTGAGCACCACCTCGATGCCGGCCGCCGCCGATACGTAGGCAATGCCCGCGCCCATCATCCCGGCGCCGAGCACGCCGACCTTTTTCGTCGCCCGCACCGCATACCCCTGCGGCCGCGACTTGCCGGCGTTGATCTCGTTGAGCTGGAACCAGAAGGTGCCGATCATGTTCTTCGCCACCTGGCCGGTGGTCAGCTCGGTGAAATAGCGCGCCTCGATCAGTTGCGCGGTGTCGAAATCGACCTGGGCGCCCTCCACCGCCGCGCACATGATCTTCTCGGGCGCCGGGAAGCAACCCTTGGTCTTGTCGCGCAGCACCGACGGTGCGATGGCCAGCATCTGCGCCACGTTGGGACTGGCAGGCGTACCGCCGGGAATCTTGTAGCCGGCGCTGTCCCAGGGCTGCTTCACCGCCGGGTTGGAGAGGATCCAGGCGCGGGCCTTCTCCAGCATTTCCTCGGGGCTGTCGGCCAGTTCGTGGATCAGCCCGGCCTTGAGCGCTTCCGCCGGACGCACTTTCTTGCCTTCGGCGAGGTACGGCAGGGCTTTCTCCAGGCCAAGCAGTCGCACCATGCGCACGATCCCGCCGCCGCCCGGCAACAGGCCGAGAGTCACCTCCGGCAGGCCGAGCTGCACGCCGGGATTGTCCAGGGCGATGCGGTGGTGGCAGGCCAGGCAGATCTCCCAGCCGCCGCCCAGCGCAGCGCCGTTGATCGCGGCGACCACCGGCTTGCCGAGGGTTTCCAGGCGCCGCAGTTGGCCCTTGAGTTCGAGGATGCCCTGGTAGAAGGCCGGAGCGTCGGCCTTGGTGACCTTGATCAGTTCGTTGAGATCGCCGCCGGCGAAGAAAGTCTTCTTCGCCGAGGTCAGCACCACGCCGGCGATCCCCTCTTTCTCCGCCTCCAGCCGTGCGATGGTCTTCGCCATCGCCTCGCGGTAGACGCCGTTCATGGTGTTGGCGCTCTGGCCGGGCATGTCCATGGTCAGGACGACGACGTTGTCCTGGCCTTTTTCGTAACGGATAGCGTCAGTCATTCCGGTTCTCCCTTCACACGCGCTCGATGATGGTGGCGATGCCCATGCCGCCACCTACGCAGAGGGTGGCCAGGCCGTAGCGCAAGTTGCGCCGCTCCAGTTCGTCGAGCAGCGTGCCGAGGATGATGCAGCCGGTGGCACCGAGCGGGTGGCCCATGGCGATGGCGCCGCCGTTGACGTTGACCTTGCTTTCCGCCACGCCCATGTCCTTCATGAATTTCATCACCACCGAAGCGAACGCCTCGTTGACTTCGAACAGGTCGATGTCTTCCACCTTCAGGCCGGCCTTGGCCAGGGCCTTGCGGGTCGCCGGCGCGGGGCCGGTAAGCATGATGGTGGGATCGCTGGAGGTCACCGCGGTAGCGACGATCCGCGCCCGCGCCTTCAGGCCCAGCTCGCGGCCCTTGGCCTCGGAGCCGATGAGCATGGCGCTGGCGCCGTCGACGATCCCCGAGCTGTTGCCCGGCGTATGCACGTGCTCGATGCGCTCGACCTGGCTGTACTTGCGCAGCGCGGTGGCGTCGAAGCCCATCTGCCCCATCATCTCGAAACTCGGCTTGAGCGCGGCGAGCCCTTCCAGGGTGGAGTCGGCGCGAATGAACTCATCGTGGTCGAGCAGGACGATGCCGTTCTGGTCGGCGACCGGCACCAGCGACTTGCCGAACAGCCCTTCGGCGCGGGCCTTGGCGGCCCTCTGCTGGGAGCGCAGGGCGAAGGCATCGACATCGGTGCGACTGAAGCCTTCCAGGGTGGCGATCAGGTCGGCGCCGATCCCTTGCGGGACGAAGCTGGTGTGCAGGTTGGTTTCCGGATCCAGTGCCCAGGCGCCGCCGTCGGAGCCCATCGGCACGCGTGACATGGACTCGACGCCACCGACCAGGACCAGGTCCTCGAAGCCGGAGCGTACCTTCATCGCCCCCAGGTTCACCGCCTCCAGGCCGGAGGCGCAGAAACGGTTGATCTGCACGCCGGCAACCTGTTCGTCCCAGTCGGCCACCAGCGCCGCGGTCTTGGCGATATCGGCGCCCTGGTCGCCCACCGGCGTCACGCAGCCGAGCACGATATCGTCGACCTGGGCGGTATCCAGGTCGTTGCGCCGCTGGACCGCGCGCAACAGCCCGGCCATCAGGTTCACCGGCTTGACGCTGTGCAGCGCGCCATCCTTCTTGCCCTTGCCGCGGGGAGTACGCACGGCGTCGTAAATGAATGCGTCGGTCATGGCGGTCTCTCTTATCCTGTTCTCGTCCGGCCGAGCGGGCCTCCGCCTACCTTAAACAGGCTCGCCGGCGGGACAATGACCGAACCGCTCAGGCTGATTGACCACCCAGCTCAGCCTGCAACGCCGGGAAGATAGCACCATGCCATCTTTCGACCGGAAACCCGGACACCGGACGAACGGTCGAGGCGCACGCCAGAGCCGTCACCACGCTGTCATATAGAGGGAATATGTCTAGACCGGAGCAGCTTGTATCCAAGTGGTCTAAGCCCGCGCAGGCCGGGGCTTAGACTGATTCATGCAAGCGTTCGAAAGGGAGGTCGACGCCGGGGATGCCGGGCCGACCGAAGAGTACGCCACTGCGTGGCAAGCCGTTCCGCCAGGCCGTAGCGCGGAGCAGGCAGCCACCCGACAACAAGAAAGGCAGACAGGCCATGTTGAACGAGCAGCCAAAAAGATGGCGGCAAGCGAGCCTCATCGTCTTCGCCACCACAGTCATCCTGATCCTTCCCAACCTTAACAGTCTGATCCGCTAGGGCACCTGCTGCCTGCACGCTGCGCACCGCCTCGCGGTCAGCGCAGCGCAGGCAGCCACCAGGTCAGCAGCAGCGGAATGAAAGCGAACGAGAGCAGGGTCGAACACAGCACCAGGCTGGCGACCTGATCCGGCGAACGATTGCCGCGCAAGGCGTAGAGATAGTTGAATACCGCCACCGGCATCGACGACTGCACCACCAGCACCCCCTGCGCCAGCGGCGGCAATTGCAACGCCAGCGCCACCGACCAGCCCACCAACGCTCCCAGCAGAAGACGCAGGCCGCCATAGAAGAAGCCATTGCCCAGTTGCCGCGGGCGGATGCTGGCCAGGGACACACCGAGGGTGATCAGCATCAGCGGAATGGTCAGCCCGGCCATCAGGTCGACGGTATTCGCCATCCAGCGCGGCAGTTGCAGGTCGAGCCCCATCAACGACAAGGCCAGCAACACGCTGAGCAGGATCGGATTGCCCAGCAGCGAGCGCCAGGAGCGCTCGCCGCTCATCCAGAACACGCCGAGGCTGAAGTTGCCGATCGACATGATCAGGTAGAACGCCACCGCCAGGGTCATCCCCGCCTCGCCGAACGCATACAGGCACACCGGCAGGCCCATGTTGCCGACATTCGGGAAGCTGTAGGCCGGCACCAGCACCTGCCACTCCTGGCGCCCGAGGCGTGCCGCCGCCCAGCCCAGCGCAGCCATGCAGACGCAGATCAGCGCGCTGGCCAGGGCCATCCGGCCGAAGCTGTGCAGGTCCACCCGGGTATGCGCCAGGGTGGCGAGGATCAGGCATGGCGAACCGATGTTGAACACGATGCGCGAAACGAACTCGGTCGGATAGGCGTGTCCGAGACGGACCCAGACGTAACCGACACCGGCGCCGAACAGCACGGGCGCCATCACGGCGAACAACTCGGCGAGCACGGGAACCCCTTGGTTAGCCAGCTATGCAATGGCCCGCATGCTACCGCGAGGCCCCCGTTCCGTGCCAATCTCTCGCTCCATGTCATAACCGGCGGATGCACGAGGAACCCGCATGCCTGTCACTCTCCCGCGCCTGGCGTTGCTAGGTGCCCTGCTCTTCCCTGTGGTTGCCGCCTGGGCCGCCGAGCTTCGCCTGGAACTGCCGGGGGGCACGCAGACCTGGAGCAGCGAAGAACTGCTCAGGCATCCTCAGGCCCGCGACCTGGACATCCCGGCCGACGTCGCCTACCGCCGGAGCATGCACTACCGCGCCGTGCCACTGGCGGCGTTGTTGAAAGGCGTGCATCCCGAAGACCATTTGCAGGCCGTGGCCAGCGACGGCTTCGCCGCCGAGTTGCCGGCCGCCCCGCTGCTCGCCGAACAGGGCTCGCAAGCCTGGCTGGCGATAGAGGATCCGCAGCGCCCCTGGCCGCCGCTGGGCGCCGGCAAGCCGTCCGCCGGGCCGTTCTATCTGGTCTGGAGCAAACCCGAGGAAAAACGCATCGGTCCGGAGCAATGGCCCTTCCAGGTCGTCCGCATCCGCTACCAGCCCCCTCTGGCCGAACGCTTCCCGGCCCTGCTGCCGGCCGCCGACGCCAGCGCGGAGGTGCGCGCCGGCTTCGCCGTGTTCCAGAAGAACTGCCTGGCCTGCCACCGTCTCAACGGTGCCGGCGACGCCCAGTTCGGCCCGGACCTGAACCTGCCGTACAACCCCACCGAGTACTTCCAGCCGCAATTCCTCGCCCGCTACATCCGCGACCCGCAGGCGCTGCGGCAATGGCCGCAGGCGAAAATGCCGGCGTTCCCGGAACGGGTGATCGACGACGAGGAGTTGCGCCAGTTGATCGGCTACCTGCGCCACATGGCCGGCCGCAAGGCGGGCGCGGCCGGCTGAAGCGGCGTCAGATGTTGTACGCCGAGGGCGGCGACGGCAGGCGCTCCAGCAAGTCGTGCAGGCCGGCGCTCCACTGGCGGCGGATGGCGCTGAAATAGGCGTCGTCCTCGGTGACCCGATAGCCCTCCGGCAGGATCAGGCTGTCGCGGTGGTAGACCAGCAGGTCCAGCGGCATGCCCACCGAGAGGTTGCTGCGGATGGTCGAGTCGAACGACACCAGCGCGCAGCGCAGGGCCTGCTCCAGCGGCGTGTCGAAAGTCAGGTTGCGGTCGAGGATCGGCTTGCCGTACTTGCTTTCGCCCAGTTGCAGGAAAGGCGTGTCCGGCGTGGCCTGGATGAAGTTGCCCTGGGGGTAGATGCTGTACAGCGCCGGCGGTCCGCCGGCGATCTGCCCGCCGACCAGGAAGGAACAGCTCAGGTCGGTATTGCCGGCCAGATTGCCGCCGTCGCGGGCCATCACCTCGCGGGTGGTCTCGGCGACCAGCGCCGTGGCGTCGTAGACCGAGGGCACGTTGAGCAGGCTGGCGCCGTCCCGGCGGATGCGCTGCTGCAGCAGGTTGATCACCGACTGCGAGGTCGCCAGGTTGCCGGCCGTCTGCACCACCAGCAGGCGCTCGCCGGGCGTGCCGAACGTGAACAGCTTGCGGAAGGTGGCGATATGGTCGATCCCGGCGTTGGTCCGCGAATCGGAGGCGAACACCAAGCCGTCGGCCAGGTGCATCGCGACACAGTAGGTCATCTCGAGTCTTCCTTATTCGTCCGTCCCCGCCCCTCAAGCGTAAAGGCAATCGCCGATAACGCCAGGCGCGCAATGGATCGTCACTGTTGCTGCACCTGCAGCAGCGGCGCGCTGACCAGCACCCGCGCATGCATCTGCTCGCAACCGCCACCACGGCGCAAGCCGCGCACCGGGCAGGCATCCAGGTAGTCGAGGCCGACGGCCAGCTTGAGATGGCGCTCCGGACGGCCGAGCCGGTTGGTCACGTCGAAGCTGTACCAGCCGTCGCCGAGCCAGGCCTCGGCCCAGGCATGGCTGGCCAGGTGCGTATCGTCCTCGGTGTAGAGGTAGCCGGAGACGTAGCGCCCCGGCACGCCCTGGCTGCGGATGCAGGCGAGGAAGGCATGGGCATGGTCCTGGCAGACCCCGGCGCGTGCGCCGAAGGCCTCGATGGCGGTGCTGTCGACGCGGGTCGCCCCCGGCTGGTAGAGGATATGCCCGTGCAGCGCATGCATCAGGTCGAGCAGGCCGCCGCGGTCCTTGCGGCCGCCCATGGCGCGTTCGGCGAAGGCACGCATCTCGGCATCGGCGCCGGTCAGGCGGGTGCTGCGCAGGAACGGCAACGGCGACTGGCGATCGTGCTCCACCTCGCGCTCCTCGTCGATCTCGACCAGGCCGTGGGCGGCGATCAGGACCGACTCATGCGGTTCGTCCAGGGTCAGGACGTGCAGGATGTTGCCGTACGGATCGCGAAGCGGCCGCGCAGGGCGCGGCAGGTCCAGGCGCCAATCGACCACGTGCTGGCGCTCGCTGTCCTGCGGGGTCAGGCGCAGGTACTGGATGCTGGCGCGCACCCGGTCTTCGTAGCGATAGGTGGTGTCGTGGGTGATCGAGAGTCTCATGCGGCCTCCAGGTAGGAGCTGTGAATGGCGTTGGCCAACTGGCGAACCAGCAGGATGTAGTCGGTGATCCAGGTATGCAGGCCCTGTTCCAGCACCTCGTCGATACCGGTGTAGCGCACCCGCGCCTCCAACTCGGCGGCCAGGCGCTGCGCCGGCCGGCCGTTGACGCCGGGCAGGCCGGAAAGGATCTCGCTCAGTTCCTCGATGCAGGACAGCAGCGAACGCGGCACGTCCTCGCGCAACAGCAGCAATTCGGCGATGTTGCGCGCGTTGGGCGAGGCGCGGTACAGCTCGGTGTAGCCCTCGAAGGCGGATAGCGCCCGCAGCAGCGCGCTCCACTGGTAGTAGCCGCGCGCGGTGCCCTCGTCCGCCCCGGCGAGCGCCGCTTCGCCCTGGGTCTGGTAGCGCGCATCGAGCAGGCGCAAGGTATTGTCGGCGCGTTCGATGAAGGTTCCGAGACGGATGAAGCGGAACGCATCGTTGCGCATGCTGGTGGCGAAGGTCGCGCCGCGGAACAGGTGCGAGCGGTCCTTCACCCATTCGCAGAAACGACTGATGCCATAGCGCAGGATGCCCTCGGCGGCGATGCCGCGCATTTCCAGCCAGGTGGCATTGATGTTCTCCCACATGTCCAGGGTGATCCGCCCGCGTACCGCATGGGCACTGGCGCGCGCAGCGGCCAGGCAGCTGTAGATGCTCGCCGGGTTGTCCGGGTCGAGGGCGAAGAAACTCAACAGGCGCTCGGCGGCCAACTCGCCGTGGCGCTCCAGGTAGGCGTCGAGGGTGCCGGTGATCAACAGCGGCATCGCCAGTTCGTCCAGGCCGCCGCCGTTGCGGTCCTGCGGCAACAGCGACAGCGAGTAGCTGACGTCGAGCATGCGGGCGAGGTTCTCCGCGCGTTCCAGGTAGCGCGACATCCAGTAAAGGTCGGAAGCGGTCCGGCTGAGCATGCTTATTCCTCCACCACCCAGGTGTCCTTGGTGCCGCCGCCCTGGGACGAATTGACCACCAGCGAGCCTTCGCGCAATGCCACCCGGGTCAACCCGCCAGGCACCAGGCGGACCCGGTCCGGCGCCGACAGGACGAACGGCCGCAGGTCGATATGGCGCGGCGCGACACCGCTCTCGACGAAGGTCGGACAGGTCGACAGGGACAGCGTGGGTTGCGCGATATAGGCCTCCGGACGAGCCTTCAGGCGCTCGCGGAACAGCTCGATTTCCTCCCGGCTGGCCGCCGGTCCGACCAGCATGCCGTAGCCGCCGGAACCCTGGGTCTCCTTCACCACCAGCTCCGGCAGGTGCGCCAGGACGTGCGCCAGTTCCTTCGGCTTGCGACATTGCCAGGTCGGCACGTTGTGCAGCAGCGGGTCTTCGCCGAGGTAGAAGCGGATCATGTCCGGCACGTAGGGGTAGATCGACTTGTCGTCGGCCACCCCGGTACCGATCGCGTTGGCCAGCACCAGGTTGCCGGCCCGGTATGCGGCCAGCAGGCCGGGCACGCCGAGCAGCGAATCCGGGTTGAACGCCAGCGGGTCGAGGAAGGCGTCGTCGATCCTTCGGTAGATCACGTCCACCGCTTGCGGTCCAGCCGTCGTGCGCATGTAGACCCGCTCGTCGCGGACGAACAGATCGGCGCCTTCGACCAGTTCCACGCCCATCTCGCGGGCGAGGAAGGCGTGTTCGAAGTAGGCGCTGTTGAAACGTCCCGGCGTCAATACCACCACGCTCGGCGACTCGACGTCACTGGCCCGCTTGAGGGTGTCGAGCAACAGGTCCGGGTAGTGGTCGATCGGCGCCACGCGCTGGCGGACGAACAGCTCGGGGAACAGGCGCATCATCATCTTGCGGTTTTCCAGCATGTAGGAAACACCGCTGGGCGTGCGCAGGTTGTCCTCCAGCACGTAGTAGTTGCCGCTGCCGTCGCGGACCAGGTCGACCCCGGCGATATGCGCGTAGACGTTGCCCGGCAGGTCCAGTCCCTGCATCGCCAGTTGGTACTGGTCGTTGGCCAGGACCTGCTCGGCAGGAATCACACCGGCCTTGAGGATGCGCTGTTCGTGGTAGAGATCGGCGAGGAACAGGTTCAGCGCCTGGACGCGCTGGATGCAGCCGGCCTCGATGTGCGCCCACTCCGCCGCGGGAATGCTGCGCGGGATGGTGTCGAAGGGGATGAGGCGCTCGGTGCCCTGTTCGTCGCCGTACAGGGTGAAGGTGATGCCGGCGCGGTGGAACAGCAGGTCGGCTTCACGTCGGCGTTGCAGCAGTTGCTCTTCAGGGGTGTCGGCCAGCCAGCGAGCGAATTCCCGATAATGCGAGCGGCATTCGCCGCCAGCATCGTGCATCTCGTCGTAAAACATGCGTGCCATGCCGGACTCCTTGTCGTCACGAACGATGGGGAACTCGCAAAGCCCGTGCCAGCGCGCGGATCACGGCTCGTCGGCGATTCGCAGGGTCGGCGCGGCGGGTTCGCCCCAGTCTGGTGCATCCTGCCCACAGGGAGAGGAAGGGCGCCCCGTTCGACGGCATGCGCGCCCCGCTGCCACGGACCGGCATCGACCTGCCGATCGCGAAGCGACCTATGGGACCGATAAGTCTAGAACAGACCCGGAAGGGGGACGGCTTCTCCCCCTCCCTTCCATGCAGACAGCCGTCTCGCTCGAACGAGCGATAAAGCGGACCGGCGGTAGTGCCAGGGGGGCGCCCGCGGCCGGGAAGGTCAATCGATCAGCGACAGCCAATGACGGTAGAAACCCTCGGCCACCCGATTCAGCCCGGCAACCTTGGCAGGCAATCCGGCCAGCATGTCCTCGGCGGATTGCTGGCTGGGCTGGGAGGGATCGAGCAGGTGCGGCCAGCCGGCGATCCAGCGCCGCACCAGTTCCTCGGTCATTTCCGGATGGCCTTGCAGGCCCAGTACGTGACCGCCCCAGGAAAACCCCTGGTTCTCGCACCACGGGCTGGACAGCAGGCGCTCGGCGCCCTGCGGCAGGTCGAAGGCATCGCCATGCCACTGGAAGATCGAGAAGCACTCCGGCAGCCCGGCCAGCCATGGACTGTCGCGGCTTTCCCGCTGCATGGGCTGCCAGCCCATTTCGGTGTAGGGCTGTTGCCGCACCGTCGCGCCCAAGGCGCGGGCCAGCAACTGGCCGCCGAGGCAATGGCCGATCAGCGGGATGCGTCGCTCGATGAAGCGACGCAGCAACGCGAGTTCGTCGCGCAACCAGGGCAGGTCGTCGTTGACGCTCATCGGCCCACCCATGATCGCCACCGCTCGCGGGCGTTCGGCGTCGAGACCGGCGAGCTCGCCGAGGTCGGCGCGGATCACGCGGAAGTCCAGGCCACGCTCCGCCAGCACGGCCCCCAGATGGCCTGGCGGACAGAACTCGGCATGGGTCAGGATCAGAATATCGCTCATGGCTTACCTCCTTCCCCAGTCTGAAGGAAAGCCTTCGAGGAAGGAAAGCCCGACGCAGGAGCCCCGGCCCGGGATCGCGGCCGGGGTCCCGCCACCGTCACGGACGCAGCGAAGTGACCTCCTGAGTCACGCCCCACCCGTCCAGCACGCCACCCAGCGGCACCACGACTTCCTCCAGGTCGTGTTCGAAGGCACCGATGGCAGCATGGGTGGCATACATCACCTTGCTGACCTGCAGGTTCCAGGAGCCATCGTCGCGAGCGACGACCTGGGCCCTGAGGGATTCGCCGCGAAACTGGCCCGCTGCCTGGCGGGCCTCCCGCTCACTGGGAAAGATGGCGAAGAAGTCGATGGGATGGATGCGCGCGAAGTCGAAGCCGCCTTCTTTCATGCGACGCAGGACATTCACGCTGACATCATCCGAGAAGGGCTTTTCCATGAGACGCACCTCCTGTCGAGACATTCAGAAAGTTCACCGATTCCCCATTCAGCTGAAGCCATCGTCGGCGATCATGAGAGTTTTTTGATCAAGCCAGAGAAAGATCGGACGACCATGGCTTCTTTCAGGGTAGCGTCAACCTGCCAGCGCTGCCGAGCTTTCCGCCGCCTGCCCCGGCGGGCGGCGACCGGCGGCAGACAAAGCGCTGTACAAAAGGCCCGGCCGTTGAGCAAGATTCCGCCTGCGCCGGCGACCGTTGGTCCTGCCCGATGGCATTGGCGAAAGCGACTCGTGCAATAATATCAGGTTGATATCAACCACTTCTCTCCCGCTATCCCGTTCGGACGCTTTCATGCTTATCAGCAGCTACAACCAGGTTCTTGTCGCCTTTCCCTGATTGTGGCCATCCTGGCGTCCTACACCGCTCTCGACATGGCCGGCCGGGTGACCCTGGCGAAAGGCCGCGAGGCGCTCTCCTGGCTGATCGGCGGCGCTTTCGCCATGGGCTTCGGCATCTGGTCGATGCATTTCGTCGGCATGCTCGCCTTCAGCCTGCCGATCCCGCTCGGCTACGACCTGGGCCTGACCCTGCTGTCGCTGCTGCTGGCCGTCGGCAGTTCGGCCTTCGCCCTCTGGCTGGTGTGCCAGGCGGAGCTCCCCTGGCAACGCCTGGCGCTAGGCGCCCTGCTGATGGGCAGCGGCATCGCCGCCATGCACTACACCGGGATGGCCGCCCTGCTGATGATGCCGGGGATCGTCTACGACCCGCTGTGGCTCGGCCTCTCCATCCTGATCGCGGTGATCGCCTCCGGCGCCGCGCTGTGGATCGCCTTCCGCCTGCGCCATGGCAGCCGGCGCATCGTCCTGGTCCGGGCCGGCGCCGCCCTGGTGATGGGCTGCGCCATCGTCGGCATGCACTACACCGGGATGGCCGCCGCGCAGTTCCCCCTGGGCAGCTTCTGCGGCGCCGCCGGCCGAGGCATCGACAACGGCTGGCTGGCGGTGCTGGTCATCGTGATCACCCTGGCGGTGATCGCCATCGCCCTGATCGTCTCGGTGCTGGACTCGCGCCTCGAGGCACGTACCTCGGTACTCGCCACCTCCCTCGCCCGAGCCAACCGCGAGCTGATCCAGTTGGCCCTGCACGACAACCTGACCAAGCTGCCCAACCGCATGCTCCTCGACGACCGCCTGGAGCAGGCGATCCAGCAGGCGATCCGCGACGATCGCCGGTTCGCCGTGCTGTTCATGGACCTGGACGGCTTCAAGGCGGTCAACGATGCCTACGGCCATCACCTCGGCGACCTGTTGCTGATCGAAGTCGCCGAGCGTATCCGCGCCAACGTCCGCGCCCAGGACACCATCGCCCGCCTCGGCGGCGACGAGTTCGTCCTGCTGATCGAGGCCCGCGAGCCCGCCGACGCCGCGACCCTGGCCGAGAAGCTGGTGAAGCGGATCAGCCAGCCGTACCAGATATCCCGCCACGAGGTGCGGATCTCGGCGAGCATCGGCATCGCGCTCTACCCCGGCGACGGGCAGACCCGCCACGAGCTGATGATCAATGCCGACGCGGCGATGTACCACGCCAAGGACCAGGGACGGAACGGCTACTGCTTCTTCGAGAGTTCGATGAACGCCAACGCCCAGGAACAGTTGCAACTACTGCATGACCTGCGCCAGGCCCTGGAGCGCCGGCAACTGGTCTTGCACTACCAGCCCAAGGTACTGGCGCCGAACGGACCGATGATCGGCGTGGAAGCGCTGCTGCGCTGGGAGCATCCGCAACATGGGCTGATCACCCCCGGCCAGTTCCTGCCGCTGGCGGAAAAGACCGGCCTGATCGTGCAGATCGGCGAGTGGGTGCTCGACGAAGCCTGTCGGCAGATGCGCCTCTGGCTGGACGGCGGACATGCGGACTGGAACATCGCGGTGAACCTTTCGGCCCTGCAGTTCGCCCATGCCGGCCTGGTCGACTCGGTACGCAACGCACTCCTGCGCCACAGCCTGGAGCCTAGCCACCTGGTCCTCGAGGTGACCGAATCGACCGCCATGCGCGATGCCGATGCCAGCCTGGTGATCCTCGAGCAGTTGTCGGCGATGGGCGTCGGCATCTCCATCGACGACTTCGGCACCGGCTACTCCAGCCTGCTCTATCTCAAGCGCCTGCCGGCGAGCGAACTGAAGATCGACCGTGGCTTCATCAACGAACTGGCCCACGACAGCGACGACGCCGCGATCGTCTCGGCGATCGTCGCCCTCGGCCGCACGCTGAACCTGAAGATCGTCGCCGAGGGCGTGGAAACCGAGGCCCAGCAGGAGTTCCTGACCCGCCTCGGCTGCAATTCGCTGCAAGGCTTCCTGCTCGGCAGGCCGATGCCGGCCGAGCAGTTGCTCGCCAGCGTCGCCTGAGCGCCGCCAGCGGCGCGCCACGGGACCTGTCAGAACCGGCAGATTCGCCCATCGCCGTCTCGTTGACTTCCGCCCGCGCTGCGAACACCTTATGTCGCGCCCGCCGGGCGGCAGTCACGCCGCCACGACGAGTGTCTATCCAATAACGAGAAAACATGCATGAACAGGCTGTGTGTACTGGGGCTTCTCATCGGGCTGAGCGGGAGCCCGGCACTGGCGGCTGGCCAGGGCGAATCCGGCAATCCGCCGGCCACCGACAAGGAACGTTTCATCGCCAGCCTGATGGCTCGCATGAGCAACGCGGAAAAGATCGGCCAGCTACGCCTGGTCAGCGTCGGCGCCGACCATCCCAAGGAAGCGCTGATGGCGGATATCCGTGCCGGCAAGGTCGGCGCCATCTTCAATACCGTGACCCGCCCGGACATTCGCGCCATGCAGGACCAGGTCCGCCATAGCCGCCTGAAGATCCCGCTGTTCCATGCCTACGACGTGGCCCACGGGCACCGCACCATCTTTCCCATCAGCCTCGGCCTCGCCGCCAGCTGGGACCCCGAGGTGGTCGCCCGCAGCGCACGGATCTCCGCCCTCGAGGCCAGCGCCGACGGGCTCGACATGAGCTTCTCGCCGATGGTCGACATCACCCGCGACGCGCGCTGGGGGCGGGTCTCGGAAGGCTTCGGCGAAGACACCTACCTGACCTCGCTGCTGTCCGGCGTGATGGTCCGTGCCTACCAGGGCTCCAGCCTGGCCGCCCCGGACAGCATCATGGCGGCGGTCAAGCACTTCGCCCTGTACGGCGCGGCCGAAGGCGGCCGCGACTACAACACCGTGGACATGAGCCTGCCGCGCATGTTCCAGGACTACCTGCCGCCCTACAAGGCCGCGGTGGACGCCGGCGCCGGCGCGGTGATGGTCTCGCTGAACACCATCAACGGCGTGCCCGCCACCGCCAACCGCTGGCTGCTGACCGACCTGCTGCGCCAGCAGTGGGGCTTCAAGGGGCTGACCATCAGCGACCACGGCGCGGTAAAGGAACTGATCAAGCACGGCCTCGCCGGCAACGAGCGGGACGCCACGCGCCTGGCGATCCAGGCCGGTGTCGACATGAACATGAACGACGATCTCTACTCGACCTGGCTGCCGAGGCTGCTGGCGGCCGGCGAGATCGACCAGGCCGACATCGATCGCGCCTGCCGCGACGTGCTGGCGGCGAAGTACGACCTCGGCCTGTTCGCCGATCCCTACCGGCGCCTGGGCAAGCCGGACGACCCGCCGTTCGACACCAACGCCGAGAGCCGCCTGCACCGCCAGGCCGCCCGCGAGGTGGCTCGCGAAGGGCTGGTCCTGCTGAAGAACCGCGACGGCCTGCTGCCGCTGAAGAAACAGGGGCGGATCGCGGTGATCGGCCCCCTGGCCAAGAGCCAGCGCGACGTCATCGGCAGTTGGTCGGCAGCCGGCGTGCCCCGCCAGGCGGTAACCGTCTACCAGGGCCTGGCCAATGCCGTCGGCGACCGTGCCACCCTGCTCTACGCCAAGGGTGCCAATGTCAGTGGCGACCAGGCGATCCTCGACTACCTGAACAGCTACAACCCGGAAGTCGAGGTCGATCCGCGCTCCGCCGAGGCGATGCTCGAGGAGGCCTTGCGCACCGCGCACGACGCCGACCTGGTGGTCGCCGTGGTCGGCGAATCGCAGGGCATGGCCCACGAGGCATCCAGTCGCACCGACCTGCGCATCCCGGCCAGCCAGCGGCGGCTGCTGAAGGCACTGAAGGCCACCGGCAAGCCGCTGGTGCTGGTGCTGATGAACGGCCGACCGCTATCGCTGGGCTGGGAGCAGGAAAACGCCGACGCGATCCTGGAAACCTGGTTCAGTGGCACCGAAGGCGGCAATGCCATCGCCGACGTGCTGTTCGGCGAGCACAACCCCAGCGGCAAGCTGACCATGTCCTTCCCGCGCTCGGTGGGCCAGGTACCGGTCTACTACAACCACCTGAACACCGGCCGGCCGATGGACCACGACAATCCCGGCAAATACACCTCGCGCTATTTCGACGAAGCCAACGGCCCGCTCTACCCGTTCGGCTACGGCCTCAGCTACACCGAGTTCAGTCTCTCGCCCCTGCGCCTGTCCAGCGAACGGCTGGCCCGCGGCGACACCCTGGAAGCGCGGATCACGCTCAGCAACAGCGGCAAGCGCGCCGGCGCCACGGTGGTCCAGCTTTATCTGCAGGACCCGGTCGCCAGCCTCAGCCGGCCGGTGAAGGAGCTGCGCGGGTTCCGCAAGGTGATGCTGGAGCCCGGCGAATCGCGGGAGATTGTCTTCCGCCTCGGCGAGGCGGACCTGAAGTTCTACGACAGCCAGCTCAGGCACACGGCCGAGCCAGGCGAGTTCAAGGTCTTCGTCGGCCTGGATTCGGCGCAAACCGAAAGCCGCAGCTTCACCCTGCTCTGAAGGCGCCGACCGCACCGCCACCGTCGCCGCCGCGGGCGAACGGCAGCGCCTCAGCCCTCGGCCCGGAGCCAACGCCCGGACCGGGGGCGGCGCCTGGCTCCCTCAACCGGCGTCCCCTTCCTCCTCGCCGCTCCGCGCCACGCCCTCCGTCAATGCGGCCTGCAACGCCGCCAACTGGCTGTCGAGCGAAGCGTCGATGATCCCGATCTCGGTTTCCAGGATACAACCGCCCTGGTCCAGCCGCGCATCGCCGACCACTTCCAGGTAGCCCACCTCGGGGAAATCCTTGAGCACCCGGGCGACCTGCTCGCGCACCGCGGCCAACTGTTCCGGCTGGACGTGCAGGATCACCTGCTTCTGGTTGCTCACCAATGCCAGTGCCTCGCGCGTGGCCGCCAGGGTCAGCTCGACAGCGTCGTAGTGGCGCAACACCTTGCGCACCGCCTGCAGCACCACCTCGCCAAGCTGGCGATCGACCTGCCGGTAGTAGCGGTTGCAGCGCAGTAGCGTTTCCTGGATCAGCCCGGCCTGGCGCAGACGCGCCTCCTCCAGCCCGGCCTCCCAGCCCAGGCGCTTCTGCTCCTGGTAAACCTCGTGGGCCTCGCGCTCGATTTCGGCGGCACGCTCGCGTGCCGCTTCCACCAGGCGGTTGGCGCTGAGGTAGTCCTGGTAGTCGCGGGCGCGCAACAGGGCCTGCCCGGGGGCCAGCCGCACGCGACTGGCGTCTAGTTCAACAAATGGAAGCATTCATCGCTCGCTTGTCGGGCGACCTTCAGGCACAGGGTCCGCGCCAGGGATCGCCGTTGTTCGTCGAAGGTCCAGTCCGCCGGGGCCGGCATGGCCTCCAGGCGCAGGCGCAGGCGCCGCGAGAAACCGCAGTCGGCATCGCTACAGGCGGCCAGCCAGAAAGCCAGGCCGCAGCGCCGGAAATAGCCGTCCTCCGGGGTTTCCGGCAAGGCCCGCTGCCAGCCCGGCGGCCAGCGACCGATGAGCAGGTCGAGCTGCTCCAGGCAGAAACGCTGGCCCTGTTCGCCGATCTGCGCGCGGATGCGCCGTACCCGCGCACCGTCCAGCACCTGCCGCAAGGCCTGGCCGTGCAGCAGCGCGCCGAGCCAGCCCAGGGTCCGTTCCAGCGCCGCCTGCGGGTAAAGGGCCAGCCCGCCCAGTTGCGCGGGCATGCGGAACGCGCAGTCCAGTTCCAGTTGCTCCAGCAGCCAGGCATTGAGAACGCTCTGTCGCCGCCAGTCCGGCAGCGCCGGCAGCAACCGCAGCAATACCGCGGGCAGGTGCGACTCGTGGATGTAGCGGGCCGGACAGAAGCGCAACTGGTAGGCCGTCAATGGCATCGCGCCGCTCAGCCCCGTTGCCGGTGCCAGAAGAACTGCGCCAGGTTGCTCGCCAGCAGCAACGCCAGCAGCAGGCCGAACAGGCCGAGCAGGCGTCCGCGCGAGTGTTCCGCCACCTGGATCGAGAAGACACTCTCGAAGCGTGGCGCCAGCGGGACCTGGCGGACCCCGGCCGACGGCACCAGCACCACGCTGATGCGGTCGTAGCTGAGTCCTTCGATGCCGTTGTTCACCAGTTGCTTGATCTGCGGCACGTAGGCATCCAGCTGCACGTCGGCGGCGTGCTTGATGAACACCGAGGCCGATGCCGGCGAGGACTTCCTGCCCAGTCCGTCGCGCTCCTCGGGCAGCACCACATGGACCCGCGCCACCAGTACGCCATCGATCTCGGAAAGGGTATGGGAAATCTCCTGGGCCTTGGCGTAGTTGAGCCGCGCGCGCTCTTCGATGGGCGAGGAAATCAGCCCGTCCTTGGGAAACACATCCTTCAGCGTGGAGAAGTTCTCCCGCGGATAGCCCTTGCGCTTGAGCACCTCCACCGCCTCGGCGATATCCGACTCCTCCACCAGCAGGCGCACGGTGCCATCCTTGTCCGCCTGCTTGTCCGCGGAAACGCCCTCCGAACGCAACAGCGCCAGCATCTCGTTGCCTTCCTTCTGGCTGATCCCGGTATAGAGTTCGACCTTGCACCCGCCCAACGCCAGCACCAGCGCCAGGAGCACCATGCCCGACAGACCTTTCACCGTTCGCCTCATTGGGTCTTCATCAGGGTTTCGACGTTCTGGCTCATGCGCCCGACGGTCTTGGCGATCAGCTCTTCCTGCATGGTGATGCGCATCAGCGACCACTGCATCTGCATCAGACTGTTGGGATCGTCGCCGGGCGTCGACAGCTCCACCTGCAACTCCTGCTTGGCCTGGCTGAAACGCTCCTTGATCTGCCCCAGTTCGCTGAGCAGGTCGCCGCCCAGGCTGCCGGCACCGCCCATCGCCCGTTCGAACTCGGCGACGTGGGCCGCGCCGGCCGGGCCGCCGGAGAGTTCTTCGAGACTGGTGATCTGCGCCTGGGCGCCCATCCGAGAGATATCCATCATGACTCCAGGTCGAGTTTGTGGCTGTTGCGCACGAGGTTGTCGAGCATGCCGTTGAGCGGGATCAGCACCTGCAATTCGCGACGCGCCAGTTGCGCCAGGTATTCGCCGCCCGGCGCATGCTCGAGCGCACCGAGCAACTGGAGGAGAAAGGTTTGCTGCTGGCGCCCCAGCGGCAGTTCCGCGCGGAGCATCGCCTTCAGCTCCAGGCGGTCCGCCTCCAACCCTTGCAGCGGCTGGGCAAAGCGCTGCAGCAGGCGCTCGCCGAGAACGCCGCTCTCCAACCCGGCCAGGCGGCGTCCGTCCGCCGGCGGCTCTCCGCCGAGGGCCTGTTCGAAAGCCAGCACCTGATCGACAGCCGGCAGGTTCGCCGCCTTCGGACTGGCCGACGGATAGACGGCGAATCCCGGCGGCGCGTCGATGCGGCTCATGTCCGCATCTGGGCGCGCATGCCGGCGGCGAAGTCGGCCAGGGCAGGATCGCTGCTGCCGCCCAGCCCGGCCAGCCTGCGGTCCAGCGCGGCGCCCAACCCCAGGTGCCACTCGCACAAGGCGAACCAGGGCTCCAGCGCCGGCCAGGGATTGCCATGGGCGAAGACCAGCGCTTCCTGATAGCGCCCCTGGTTGGCCAGGCTGGAAATCCGGATCAGCCGCGCCGCTTCGTCCTGTCCGAGGCGCTCCAGCCACTCGGCGATGCACAGCGCCTCTTCGTGGCAGTGCTGCCCGCTGCCGGCCAGCGCCAGTTCCGCCAATTCGCGTATCAGTGAAGTGTCCATGTTCAGATCTTCTGCAGGATGCCTTGCATCAGGTCGCGCAGCGCACGGGTTACCGTCGAGTTGATGTTGTAGATGACCGACCACTTGTTGATCTTGTGTTGCAGCTCGGCCAGCAGCGCCGGGTTGTCGGCATTGTCGGTCCCCTGCAAGGCCTTGATCGCGTCGTTGACGTCCTTGTTCGCTGCGTTGGCCTGCTCCTTCAGGGCATTGGCCACGGTATCGAGGGTATTCCCCGGGTTGGGGTTGAATATCTGCGCCATGCTTAGTCCTCTGTGAGCTGCGAAAGAATGCCGAGACCGCCTTCGAGGGCCCGGGCCTGCTGTTGCAGGAATTGGAAGCGCTCCGGGCCGGCGCCCCTGGCCAGCTCCCGGCGACATTCCGCCAGCGCCGCTTGCAGACGCTGCCGGAGCGCTGCGGCATACGTGCCGTCAGCGACCGACAGTCGCGTTTCCAAGGCTGTCATCATGGAGCACCTCCCCTTTGAGATTGATGATGAAACGCTGCTTGCCGCGGGCCACCAGGATCGACTCCGGCTCGATGGCGAGGATTCGCACACCGCGGGATGTCGAGGCGCCCACCGGGTATTTCTGGCCGTCGCCGAGCACTACATAGGGCACCCGCCCCAGCGACACCGAGCGCACCGTGAACTCCAGTTCGTCGCCGCTGGCGCGCTTGCCGCGACTGAGCAGCTCCAGGCTCGGGCGGTTGCCGAACTCCTGCTGGAACTCGCGTTGCAGGCGGTAGAAGGCGCTGAGCTGAACCTCGTCGAGCGTGCCGCTCAGCTCGATGCGCTCGCCGCGCTCGCGGAAACTCAGTTGCCGGTCGAGGCCGGCGTCCGCCAGCAGGCGCTCGAGCCGGCGCAGGTGCGAGCCGGCCACCCGGACCTGGTCTTCCACCCCGAGCAGGCCCGGCACCTCGGACTCCAGCAATGCGTCGATCCGCGCCCAGCGTTCGTCCTGCTCCGCCAGTTCGCCGCTGAGCCGGACCCAGCCAGGCTTGTCCGCGTTGCTGCTGAGGATCTGCCGATAGCCGAATTTCTGCAGGATGAAATCCACACCCTGGCGAATGTCTTCCATGCTCCGTGCTTCCAGTCGGTAGTCCACGCCGCTGCCATCGAGGTAGCGCTGCAGCGCCAGGCGCCGGGCGTTGTCCTCCAGGTAGCCGCCGAGCAGGAGACTGTCGCCCTGGCGCTGCACATCCACCTCGGTCATGCCCTGCTCGCGCAGGTAGGCGCGCACCTTCGCCAGGGGCTCCTCGCCGGCCATGCCGTGCTGGCGGGCCGACCAGGGCTCGACGAGCATGCCCAGCAGGCACAGCGCCAGCGCCAGGCTGATGCCGAGCAGCCAGGCCCCGCCGGCACGGGCGGACCGCTTGCGGCGCACTGGCGCGGCCTGCGCCTCGACTTCGGGGAAACGCTCGGGAAAACTCCGCTGCGGATCGCAGAATGCCCAGCGCAGCGGGCCGCAGGTCTGCCCGGCAAGCGCCTGCAGGATCGCTCCGGCGACTTGCGGCTGGCCGTCCTGGCGAGGCTCGCAGCCCTCCGCCCATTCCAGCAGGCGCACGCCCTGGCCATCGACCTCGAGCACCAGGTGGACTGCCGCGATGCCCTCGTCGAGCAGCACCAGGTCGGCCTGCAACGGATCGCTGCCAAGCGCCACCCGCCCCTCTCCGAGCGAGACTTCGGCGCCCTGGTTCAGCCCGC
This sequence comes from Pseudomonas sp. HMSC066A08, assembly GCF_001813025.1. Lineage (NCBI taxonomy): Bacteria > Pseudomonadati > Pseudomonadota > Gammaproteobacteria > Pseudomonadales > Pseudomonadaceae > Pseudomonas > Pseudomonas sp. HMSC066A08. The sequence goes on along the minus strand of NZ_KV811281.1, from coordinate 166,401 downwards.
TGTAGAAGCGGATCTTCCAGGCCATGCTAATTCCCGCGCTCCGCGCCGACGCACCAGGCGCCGTCCTTGGGACAGGCGCCGTCGGTCACCCGCCAGCCCTCCTGCGCGCCCATCCGGCAGGGCGTGAGGAACGAACCCTGGCCAGCCTGGCGCAAGCGCTCCTGCTCGGCCCTGGCCGGCGCCAGCGCCTGGCAGCGGGCGCTACCGAGCAGCTTGCGCAGCGACAGGCTCTGGTTCGACAACTCGTCGATTTCAAGCAGGCCGCCGCGCAGGTCGCGACGGTTGTTCAGCGCCAGGTAATGGCCGACGCCATCGTCGATCAGCCGCGGCTCGATGAGGAACAGCCGCACCGAGCGGCGCACGGTGTCCGCGGTCGTGCGGAACAGCGCGCCGAGATAGGGAATGTCGCCGAGCCAGGGTACCTTGCGCTGGCTCTGGCTCAGTTCGTCGCGGTAGATGCCGCCGATCAGCAGGCTCTGGCCATGGCCTACGCGGGCGATGGTATCGATCACCGTACGGTTGATCGTGGGGATCTTGTCCAGGCCGGCGCTGTTGGGTTTCTGGCTGCCGTCCTCGATGTGCAGGCTGAGGCTGATCTCCGGCGTATCGCCGAGAGTCACCACTCGCGGCGTCATTTTCAGCATGGTGCCGTAGGTGATCGCCTTCAGCTCGGCCACCCGCTCGCCCGTGACCCGCACATAGTAGGTTTCGCTCTGGTCGAGCACCGCCTGGGTATTCTCCTGGGTCAGCAGGGTCGGCCGGGATCCGATCTGCGCCTGTCCCTGGCTCTGCAACAGGGTGACCTTGGCCAGCAGGAAATCCAGCCCGCGACTGTCCACCAGGCTGCCGACCGCCCCGTTACCGGCGCCGCCGCCCTCCTCGCTATCCTGGCCGGTGGTACGGATCTGGATCGACTTGTTGTTGCCCAGGCGAATCCCGGCGCTCCAGTCGACGCCCAGCTGGGCGAGGTTCTCGGCATTGATGTCGATGATCGACAAGCCGACCTCGATCCGCGCCGAGGGCCGGTCGAGGGCTTCGATCAGACGGCGATACATGGGCAACCGGTCCTTGTGGTCGCGCACCACCACCGCGTTCAGCGACGGTTCCGCCTGGACCACCGCATGGCTGGATTGCGGTCCCGGACGCAGCTTGCCCGGCTCGTCGCCCACCGCAACCACGTTGGCATCGCTGAGCACCCGCGAGAGGATGCTGGCGATGCCCGGTGCCTCGATCTCGTCGTCGCGGTATTCGATCTTGCGGTCCTCGGCGACCGCATAGCGCAGCGGGAAGATCTCCACGCTGAGGTCGCCGGTCTTTTCGCTGCGCAGGGTGTATTGCTGCTCCAGCACCTGGGCGGTCTGCTCGACCAGTTCGAGATAGCGCCCCGGACCGGACACGTGCACCAGCCGCCCGGAAGGGTCGGCACGCCAGCCGAAGCGCGGCTCCCAGATGCCGGCGGCGGTCAGCGCGCGCTTCAACTCGGCCTCGCCGACCTGCTCCAGCCTCACCAGCCGCGATTGCATCTCGGTGGTCTTGAATACGTACAGCACGGTGCCGTCGTAGTACCAGCCGAGGTTGTAGAGGGAGGTCATCAACTGCAGGAAGGCCTGCGGGCTTTCCAGGTCGAAGCGACCGCTGACCTGGTCGTTGACCTTGTCGCTGACGATCACCGAGGCATCGTAGTTGGCGCCGAAGTTGGCCAGCACGTCGCGCAGGCTTTCGCCCTGCGCCACATAGTCGTAAGGCAGGCTGGGCCAGTCCAGCGGCTGCGCGCGCAAGACCGCGCCAGGCAGCAGCGCCAGCAGTCCGCCGATCAGCAGGCGGCGCATCAGGGACGCCACACCGGAGCCTGCGGCGGCAACCCGCGGGGCAGCGGCTCCAGCTCCGGCGCCAGCGCCTCGAGCAGCCCCACCTGGGCGGCCAGGGCCCGTTCGAGTCGCTCGGGATCGAGGCCGTCGAGGCCCAGCCGCGCCTGCAACAGCAGGCGCCCGTCCGCGTCCAGGACGATGGCCTGGGGATAGCGCCGGCTCCAACTGGCGACCCGCGACAACAGCGCCCGCAGCAACCCCAACTGGTCGCGCTGCGGATCCAGGGGGGCGTGCTCCAGCGGGCTTTCCAGCAGAAGGTCGTCGCCCTGGCGCAGCAACAGGACGCTCTGTCCGTCGATGCGCAGGTGGTACGAACCCGTCCGATCGGCAACAAAGGGCCCTTGGCCCAGGCGAGTGGCCAATCCGCTCAACAGATGATCCATGATTCCTCGGTAGGGCCGGCTTTCGCCGGCCGCTCAGCTCTGCCAGTAGAAGTGATCCTGTGCCTGGCACAGGTTGCGTTCGTGCAGCCAGGCCTGGACAGCGTCCGCCGCGCCGACGTCGTCGTCCAGCCGGCAGAGAGGTTGCCAGAGGCATTCGAGGACCTCGGGGATCGGCTCGAAGCCGGCCAGCCCGCCGTTGGCGAGCAGCGTCGCCATGCCCCGCTGCCAGTTCGGCCAGGCGCTCTTCGCCAGTGCCGAAGCCGTCTCCAGCTTGCCGGCCAGTTCGGCCACCTGTTCCTGGGTGCGCGCCTGGCACTTGGCGACCCTGGCCAGTTCCTCGCGGGCCTGCTCCGGCTCCAGCTCGGCCACGCGGGACCAGAATTCGGACTTGATTCGCAGTTGCCGGGACTGGGTCTCCAGCTCCACCAGCGACAGGCGCCAGCCGGGAATCGCCTGGTCGAGCAGGCTTTCCCACCAGCCATAGACCGGCAGCAGGACCCAATCGATCATCGACTGCGGCACGGCGAGGTTGACCCGGTCGCCCAGTTCGGCGCACCAGCCGTCGTCGTCCTGCGCCGCGCAGAGGAGAATCTGCCGCACCTCTTCGCGCCCCAGCGCCAGGCCGCGCGCCAGGCGCTGCTGCAACCACTCGCAGCGGAACAGTTGCTCCAGCCGCAGGCGCGGCAGCATCCGCTGCAGCAACGCCAGTTGCCGCGCACTGATGATTCCGGACTCACGATACAAACTGCTCGATGCGTAACCCGGCACCCGACCCCGCGAGCGGGCGTCCGAGCCCACCACGGATACCCGCCTGCCGGCGAACACCGCTTCTCGGGAGTACTGCTTATCGTCTTCCTGCTCCATTCTCTGCCTTGGCTTCCTCACTACATTGCGCGCTCGTCAGAGCCTGCAATTTGGGCCGATTCTACTCATGCAGCCGCTACCGGGCTTTCAAAAAACGTCAGTTATTTTTAGCCCGGCATTCGTCCTTCCCCTGCCGCGAGCGGCTCGGTGTGCAGCCGAAACGGCGGCGATAGCTCTGGGTGAAATAGGACTGACTGGAAAAGCCCGCCTCCATGGCGATATCGACGATGCTCATGTCGCTGTTGAGCAGCAACTGATGGGCATAGAGGATTCTCCGCTCGCTGATCCAGGCGCGCGGCGAAACCCCGTAGACACTGCCGAACAGCTCCTTGAAGGTGGTCAGCCCCATGCCGAACTCGCGGGAGAAGTCGGACAGCTTCCACTCGTTGAGGTAGTGCTTCTCCATGAATAGCTGCAGACGCTCGACATGCCGGTTGCTCAGTTGCCGCAGGACCGACATCAGCAGCGGCCCCTGCGGACTGAACGCGAAGAGCATCAGCAACTCCTCGATCTTCAGGCAGGCGAGCATCGGCGGATGCTCATGCACAAGCAATTCCTTCAACCCCTTGACGCAACCGGCCAGCAGAGGCGTGGCAGCGAACGCGATGATGCCCGGCACGGGCTCGTCGCAACGCTCGACTTCGCTCAACAGCGCGCCGAAGCGCTGGACGAAGCCTTGTAGAAACTGGGCAGATAATGGAATCCAGAGTATTCGGCTGTCCTTTCCCTTGGTACTTACGACATAGCTTCCGCGGCGGACGAAAAGCAACTCGCCAGGCGCCAGGCAAAAAGTGGAATCGATGTCCTGGACGGTCAGTTCGCCCTCGAGCAGAACATATACGCCCTCTTCCTTGTTTACCCTGTATTCGAAAGTTGGAATGTTCCAATGACAAGACGTTATCTGCTTTCGGCCAAGAGATTTGGCTCCTTGCATATTATAAGAACCCCAACACTTCCCGTCGTACCTTGAATGCCCCGCCTAGCGGAGAGGCATGAATACGCTCCGTTTTATTGATTTTCAAAGCCATGAGCACGGAGTCGATTTTATAATAATCAGGATTATCCGACGTGCGCTGATTCGCAGAGCGAGTCGGCTTCCGCCAATTAATCCAGCCTTCTTCAGAAGCGGAACAAAAGTACCAGTTTTATTATTCGAGGCCTTCCCTGAAAACGAACGAGACTTGCACTTCTTTAATCTCCATACGCACTTTCCGAAACAGCAGGCAATGTATCAATCGTTGCCAGATCTTTCTTCCGGGCGAGCGGCCGTACAATTCGGAAAACAGTCGCGCCGAACCAGCCGGACCCGCTCATCGACGCCCGCCGCCACCTGTTGCCAGGCACTCGCCTGGACCGCCGCGACGCCCACCCAGGAAAGCTCGGTACGCAGGTACAACGCCTCGCCCTCCAACCTGTCGACCTCCAGATCGAAGGCATAGCGCAACGGCAACCCGGACACCCGGTAGCGCCGCTCGGCAATCGTTTGCATCCTTCCCTGAACGACGGCATACAGGCGCAGCCTGAGTTGCGCCTGGCGCGCCTGCAGGGAAACGCCGCCCACCGAACCACCCACCGTCACCTTCGGCGACATCGACGCGGGCTGGCTGACGCAACCGCCGAGCAGCAACGCCAGCGGCAACAGCATCCGGCACCTCACCTGCGCCGGACCGTGCGCGCCTCCAGCGGCGTGCCGTCACCGTCGGCGAGGCGCTGCAAGGCCTGCTCACTACGCGGATCGCCAGCCACGTTGCGCGCCAGCCAGCGCGCCAGCCCGGCCACGCTGGAACGGTCCTCGCCGCGAACGGCCGCGCGGGTCACCGAACGCCCCTCGAAATGCCCCACCGCCTCGGTTCCAGCGTCTTGGGACGGCTGCACCGGCGAGATCGATTCGATTTTCATGGGACCGCTCAAACCCTCATGCCGACCGCAGCGACCGCCTCGCGATCACTGTCGCACGGCAGCAGGCGCTGCCAGAACTCGGCGTGATCGAGCAGGTTGGCCAGGGTCGCCTCGAAGCATTCGAGGGTCAGTTGCGCTGCGAGAATCTGCGCATACAACTGGACCTTGCCGGTCAGCTCGTCGAAGCCGAAATGCAGATCGAAACGGTGCCAATGGCGGTTGAAGCTGGCGAGCTGGCGAAAGATCCCCTCGCCCAGCACATCGATGCCCGCCACGTCGGCCTCCAGCAACAGACGCTCGCGCTCGGCGAGCAGCAACAGGGTGACGCCCACCTGTTCGTCGAACAGCAGGCTCGCCATGCCCTCTTCGTCGAGGGACAGGGAAGGCAAACCGATACGGCCTGCGAACTCGGCAAGCAGTCGGTTGACCTTGCTCGTTAAATCCATGGGGGCGCCTCCTAAAGCTCAGCGCATGCTAGCACCGGGCTATGCATCGCTTTTGTCACTGAGAGACTTTTCTTTTAAGAAAAAAGCCACATCGCTGTGGCCTTTTCCTCCCGCGCGGAGACGGCTCAGACCACTCCGGCCGCCGCACGCCAGGCCTGGTTATGGCTCTGGGTGTACTGCTGGATGAGTTGCAGGACGTCCTTCATGAAGCCGGCATCGAAGCTCATCTGGTCCTCGACCTTCTGCTTCTGGCTCTGCCCGATGGTGGCGTTGACCTCTCCTTCCCGAGCGCTCGCCTGCGATTCGCCCTGGCGCACCTGGACCGACGCGTTGGCCATCTGGACGAAGGACTGGATCACCGTGTTGACCACCTGCAGGGCGCCGTTGCGGCTCTCGAAGGCACGGCCCGCCGCACGCAACGCCACACTGTCCTGCACCTGGTCCGCCGCCCAGACCTTGCCGACGATCTTGCGATCCTCGTCGGAGGTCTTGCCCAGCGCCTGCATCTTCGCGTCGATCAGTTCGTTGCGCCCATCGATGTTCTTCTGCAGGGTCTTCTCCTGGCTGATGGCCTTGCCGTTCTTCAACGCGCCGAGGCTGCCGACCACCGCCGAGGCCAATGCGCCGACGCCGGCGATCACCGCCATGGCGATCATCAGCGTGGCGCCGCTGCGCATCTCGTCCACCTGCGCCTTCTGCGCGTGGATGATCGACTGGTTCTCGTTGTCGCGCTGGAGCACGCCCAGCTCGCGCGCCTTCTGCGCGATGCGGAAGAGAATCAGCAGAAGCTCGACGCTGCTGTCCAGCTCGCTGCCGGCCGCTTCCATGCGCACCGGGTCGAGCGCCTGGCGCGGAGCGTTCAGTTCGACCCGGTCGGCCCGCGCGGCCGGCGCCTGCGGCAGCTCCGCAGCCGCTTGCGGCGTGCCGACGGAACGCCCGGCGGCGCCGGGAGCGATCGGCTCGGAGGGGATCGCGGCCTGGGCAGCCGCCAGGGAATATTGCGTATCGATCATGTGACGTCTCCTCAGATCGCTGCCGGTCGGCTGGACAGGTTGTGCAGGGCTTCACCCTTGGCCTGGAGCATGGCGAAGATCCGCTCCATGATTTCCTGGAATGCTTCCAGCATGCGGCTCAGCTCTTCCTTCAGGCGCTCGATCACGCCCTGCAGGGTGGTCAGGTCGGCACGCGATTCCTGCACATCGGCCTGGCGGTTCGCGGCCTTCGCCTGGAATCCCGAGTGAGTGGCCTGGGCCGCGCCGCTGGCGACGTCCAGGGTCAGGTCGGAAACCTGCACGCCGAGTTTCAGCGAGTGCGACAGCGATTGACCGGCCAAACTGCCGAACTTGCCGCCCAGGTCGGCGACCTTACTCGCCAGGCTGGCGGTTATCTCGGCCGCCTTGCCGCCGATCTTCGCGCCCAGCCTGGCCAGCCCGCCGACCGCTGAGCCGCCGAAGCTGACCACCGCCGCCAGCAGCGCGACGGCGATCTCGATACCCATCAGTGCCGGGCCGAGCTTTTCCATCACTTCCTTGCTGATCAATCCGTCCGCGGCTGCCTGCTGTACCGACTGGGAGACCACTCCCATGACACCGCCCGCGATCATCAGTGCACCCGCGGCCGCGCCGACGCCGGTTGCCACCATGATTGCGCCGACGATGATCGAAGCTATTGCACTGATCCAACCAAAGATTTTGGCTGCCAGACCGGACTTCTGGGCTTCTTTCGCGGCTTCTTCCGATTCCCTGATCTTCTGCTGGTTGTCCTCCATCTTCTGCAGGTTCTGCTTTCGCGCCTGCTCGATTTCGGTCAGCTTGAGTTTCTTCTGCTGGTTCTCGACTTCGCCGGTGATTTTCGCCAGCTCGATCTCGAACGCCTGCGGCGACATCAGTCTGGCGGACAACAGCATCGAAGCGCCGGCCAGCACAAGCTGCCGCGCCAGTCCGGCATCCTCGCCCACTGCTTGCACCAGGCTGGCGATCTCCGCACGATTGGCGACCTCCAGGCGCTGTTGGCTGGCTGCGGACGGCGGCGTCAGCGCCACCCCCGTGCCGCTCGCGGAAGCCGCGGCCGGCGCCACCAGGCGCTCCACCCGCAGACTCTCGACATCCCTCGCGACCGGCCTGTCGAGCGCCGGGATATCCCCGGCGTCGGCCACCCCGTAGGGCAGTCCGGCGCGTTCAAGCGTTATCGGATTCATATGTTCGATCCTTTCTCGCGGTTACGGCTTCCAACATGGCGCCGGCACGCGCGGCCAGGGCCTCGTGCGCCGGCTGTGCCGCGGCCAGGGCCCGGGCCGAGTAGAAGCCACTCTCGGCTCCGTCGAGATCACCCAGTTGCAGGTGGCACTCGGCGGCATGGAAGGGAAAGCGCGGCTCGTTGATGTCCATCAGCGCGCCGTAGCTGTAGCTCTGCAGGGCCTGGTCATAGAGACCGAGGGACTGGCGGCAGGCGCCCAGGCCGAGAAAGTAGCGGGCATCGTAGTGGTCGAGCATGCACAGTGCCTGGAAGATCTTCTGCGCGTCGTCCCACTTGCCCGCCTGGTACTGGTTGAAGCCCAGCGCATAGAGCTGCTCCAGGGTGTCCTCGCTGAGTCCGCGAAGCATCGCCAGGGTGCCACCGTCGCGCAGGAAGGCCTCCAGCGCCTGTTGCTGGTCGGTGTCGGAAGGGGTCGCTTGCTGGTTCATGGATACCTCTAGATCGCGCTGAGAATGTCGCGCAGGACGCTGTCGTATTTCTGGATGAAGCGGTTGAGCGCCTCGACCGCCGAGTTGTAGCGGGAGCTGGTGTCGTTGAGCAGGGTGGTCTTCTCGTTGACCTTGTCGTTCAGCGGACGCGAGCGGTCGCTCACCGTGGTGGCGAAATTGCCGACCGGGTTGTTGTCCTTCTCGAAGGGGTACTCATCCCTGAGGCCCTTGAGCTCCCCGCTCTGCTTCGGCGAGCCGCTGAGAAAATTCTTGATCGACAGCTTGCCGCTGAAGGTACCCAGATTGCTCAGCAACGCATACTCGGGGCTGCCCTTCCATCTGGGATCGCCGACGGCATAGCCATAGAGCGTGGGGTCGAGCAGATCGATACCGCCAGCGTCGATCCTGATGCCCTGCTTGGCCGACAGCGCGGCGTTGATCTGCGACTGGATCACGCCGTAGACCTTCAACTCCGCGGTCAGCGCCTTGAGCTCGTCGAGCAGCGCCTTGCGCTTGCCGTCCTGGGTCTGCAGGACGGCCTCGTAGACGCCGATGACATCCTCGTCGAGACGGCCGTGCAGGCTGAAATAGGCCGACACCAGGAACTCGCGCAGATCCCACTGCGCACCGGGCTGCCGACGTGCCTGCAGGACTTCGCGGAGTACCTCGAGGCCCTGCCCCGGAGGCGCGGACGGATTGGCCGCGAGCAACCAGGCGAGCGCCTTGAGCACTTGTGCCTCGCTCAGCGGCTGGCCGGCGTGGGCCAGCACGATCCGCTCGCTGCGCAACAAGGCCAGCAGTTCCTCCTGCTCGGCACTGGCAGGCGCCGCCGGCGCGGCCAGGAGCTCGTCCAGGAACAGCTCGCGAGCGGCATTAAGGTTTCTGACTTCCATCGTGATTCCTCAGATCAACAAGCCACGCATCGGCGTCGGACGCCGCGGCCGGGTACCCTGCTCGCCCTGCGGCGGCCGGGAGCTGCGCATGCGCCGCAGTTCGGCCAGCAGCTCCTCTTCGGCGGCTCGCGCCAGCTCCCGCTCCGGCGCCCGAAACAGCATTTCGCCGACGTCCACGGCAAGCCCCAGGCCTTGCCACATTTCCGCCAGCAGGCGGCCGCGCTCCTCGCTGTCGCGAATCGCCAGTTCGGCGGCCTGGACGCTCGCCCGCAGGGTGTCTTCGGTGTATTCGTTCATGTCGCCCATGGTAGGGATCGACGTCGCCGGAGCCTGTCAGGCACGGTCGGGTTTTTGTCGTTTTCGCAGGCTTCGCTGCGTCACCACCCGCCCGGCCTCCAGCTCGAACCAGCCGTCGGCGGGCTCGGCGGCGCCGGTCCAGCGGCGATAGAAGCGCGCCATGCGCTCGCCAGGCAGCGGGCTGCCGGCCAGCGCCAGGACCTTGCCGTAGAGACGCTGGCGCGGCCCCAGCGTATCGAGCGTGGCCTCCGCCAGCAGGTACAGCGCGGCGAATGGATTGGCCAATCCGCGGCGCGCCTGCCGCCGACGCAACATCAGGATCCAGACCCGCTCGCCGTCGCAGCGCCAGGCCAGTTCGCAGCCATGGGCCAGGACCTGCCAGCCGAGCGCGATCGAGGTGTCGCGCAGGCAATGCGGACGCACCGCCAGGCCGCGGGCGAGAAACCAGGGAACCAGCGGATCGGCGCTCACAACACGATCCTGCCAAGCGGCTGGATGTTGATCTGCTGGGTCAGCTCCTGGTAGGACAGCACCGGCAGCCCGGCATAGTCGCTCTCCACCAGCTTGCGCACGTAGCGGCGGATATCCATGGAAACGATCAGCACCGGCCGGTTCTGCATCTGCGCGAGATCGCCGACGGTCTGCCGCACGCGCTCGAGGAAGGCCTGGGTTATCGCCGGGTCGAGGGCCAGGTAGCTGCCGGCGCTGGTCTGGCGGATGCCACCGCGGATCTGCTCCTCCACCGCCTGGTCCAGCAGATAGGCGGGAAGGATATTGTTGCCGCTGGAGTACTTGTAGCAGATGTAGCGCTTGAGGCTGCTGCGGATGTACTCGGTGAGCTGCACCACGTCCTTCTCCTTCTGCCCCCACTCCACCATCGCCTCGAGGATCGCCCGCATGTTGCGGATCGAGATGTCCTCGCCGACCAGGCGCTGGAGAATCTCGGTCATCCGCTGCAGGGGAACGATCCGCTGCGCCTCCTTCACCAGCTCGCCGTAACCCTGCTCCATCTGCTCCAGCAGGTAGCGCGTCTCCTGGATGCCGATGAAATCCTCGGCGTACTCCCGCAGCACATGGGACAGGTGCCAGGTGAGCACCTGCTCCAGGCCCAGGCAGGCACAGCCGGAACGCTCCAGGCGATCCTGATGCGCCTGCTCCACCCAGCTCGCCTCTTCTCCCGGCACCTGCAGCTCCGCCGGCTCGTGGGGGACCGCGAGCAGTTCCAGCTGCGAGGCGCGTTCGCGCACCAGCAACCAGCCCGGCCGCAGGCACCCGCGCGCGACCGGGACCTCCTGTAGCTGCACCAGGTATTCGCCATCGCCCATCGCCTCGTTGAAGCGCAAGTGGATACCCGGGAATGGCACGCCGAAATCCAGGTACAGCGCGCGTCGTACCCGCACCAGCTCCTCGTTCAGCGACATCGCCTCGAGACGTTCCTGAAGGCTGGCATCGACGTCGATCAGCAACGGCACGGTGAGGGCGAACTCCTCCTGCTCGGCGAGACGCCCGGCCTTCGGCTTGCCGCCGCCAGCCTTGCCGCGCGCCTTGGCCGATGGCGCTCCGGCGCCCTGCGCGAGCAGCGCCGGCAGGTCGCGGGAACCGGCGCTGGCCTGGGCCCGCTGGCGCCAGAGCATGAAGTAGCCGCCGCCGCCGACCAGCAGCGCGAGAGCCAGGAAGGTCAGGGTCGGGAAACCGGGAATCAGGCCGAACAGTACCAGCAACAGGCCGCCGATCAGCAGCGCCTTGGGCTGCGCCACCACCTGTTCGCCGATGTCGCTGCCGAGGTCCGCCGATTCGTCGGAAGACACCCGGGTGACGATGATCCCGGCGGTGATGGCGATCAGCAACGCCGGCACCTGCGAGACCATGCCATCGCCGACGGTCAGTACCGCGTACAGTTGCAGCGCGTCGGCGGTGCTCAGGCCCTTCTGCGTGACGCCGATGGCGATGCCGCCGAGGATGTTGACGACGATGATGATCAGCCCGGCGATGGCGTCGCCCTTGACGAATTTCATCGCGCCGTCCATGGAGCCGAACATCTGGCTTTCCTTTTCGATCACCGCACGCCGCGCCCGCGCCTCGTTGACATCGATCACGCCGGCACGCATGTCGCCGTCGATGCTCATCTGCTTGCCCGGCATGGCATCCAGGGAAAAGCGCGCGCTGACCTCGGCGACCCGCTCGGCACCCTTGGTGATCACCAGGAACTGCACGATGGTGATGATCAGGAAGATGATGATGCCCACCACCAGGTTGCCGCCGACCACGAAGCTGCCGAAGGTGTTGACGATCTGCCCCGCGTCGGCCTGCAGCAGGATCATCCGCGTGGTGCTCACCGACAGCGCCAGGCGGAACAGCGTGGTGATCAGCAGCACCGCCGGGAACACCGAGAACTGCAACGGCGAGCCGATGTACACCGACATCATCAGCAGGACCACGGAGATGGTGATGTTGACGGCGATGAGGATGTCCAGCAGCAGCGGTGGCAACGGCAGCACCATCATGAACACCACCGCCAGCAGCAACACCACCAGCAGGATGTCCTTGCGCTCGCCGACCCGGCCGAGAAGCCCGCTCAGGTCGTTCATTCCCGCGCCTCCAGCTCCAGCGCCCGGGCGTGCGCGGCACGCGCCGCGTCGAGACGCCCGGCGAGCTGTTCGGCACGGCTCAGGCAAAGCCACAGACCGGGCTCTTCCTCGCCATCCTCCTGCAACTGCCGGCACAGGCGCACGGCGGGCTCGCCGAGTCCTTGCTGGAGCAACGCCAGGAGCAAGGCTCGGCGCCCGTCGCGGCGCTCCGGCGCAACGCTCAGCAAGGCCTCCAGCAACACCTGGGCACGTCGCGGCTGGCCGCATTGCAGGTGCAACCAGCCCAGCATCAGCAACAGGCGCTGTTGCGTCGGTTTCAACGTCATCGATTCATACCTTGTGCAACAGGTTCAGGGCCATTTGCAGCAGTCGCTGGTCTTCGTCGCGCTCGCCGAGCAGGCAAGCCGCGGCCTGCAGGGCGGGCTGGCCGGGCAGGGTGAGGGCCAGGCGGAGATCGCGCAGCGCCTGGCGGAAGTCGCCGGGGCGCAGCAGGCCGTGGAACTCCACCTGGGGCCGGGCGTAGTCGAACAGGCGCTGTTGCGCCTGCTGCGCGGGATACAGGCTGGCGACATGGGTCTCGACCGGCCGGCCGTCGGGCGCCAGCAGATGGCGCTCCGGCAGGGGCGGCGCGAACGGCTCGGCATGCGCCAGGTCGAGTCGTTCGATGCCGATGTGCCAGGCACCGACCCGGCTCATGCGGCGAGCACTTCGCTGCGCGCCGAGCGCAGCGCCTGCAAGGCCTGGTGCAGCGTCGGGATGCCGACCTGCTGGGCTTCCAGGGTGATGCACAGCAGCAGGCGCGATTCGCCGCTCCAGGCGCAACGCAGCGGCAGGCTCCCGGCCGCGCGCGCATGGCACAGGCGCAACGCCCGCAGGGTGCCGCGATAGGCCTGGTGCCAGGCCAGGTCACAGGCCAGCCAGAGCGACAACTGTTCGCCATGGCGTTCCAGCTGCAAGGTGCCGCTGTCCTCGAAATCCAGTTGCACCACGCGCGCCAGCGGCGCCGGTACGCTCACCCGCAGGTCCTGGCAGAACTGCGCGACGGCCAGCTCAACCCAGTCCATGCTGCTGCTCCTCTTCGCGCTCGATCGCCAGGTCGAGTGCCATCTGGCAGGCATTCAAAAGATTCTGGCGCTGCTCGTCGTCGCCGAACACTTCGACCGGCAACAGGCGGTAGAGACGCTTCAGTTCGCGGAAGAAATGGATCTGCCGGGCGACGTCGGCCAGCGGCAACGGCTCGAGCAACGCCTGCACCTCGGCGACGCCGACCCAGCGCTTCTCGAGCAAGGCGATGACTGCGCCGGTCAATTCAGAAGGCCCGTATGCCATGGCCCCGCTCCCCCGTCACCAGCACCTGCCAGAGCGCCCCCACCTGCTCCGCCAGGCCGCCGAGCACGCGCAGCTTGTGCATGTCGCTCATGACCCGCTCCAGCTTCACCGGATCGAGCCGGCTCGACTGACTGTCCAGGTCGGCGCTCAGGGCTTTCTGCAGGAAGGCCACGACCCGCTCCAGCGGCGTCGCGGCGAAGCGCGCCTGGATGTCCTGCTAGGCCGCCGACAGGCCTCGGTAGTCGAGTACTGCGTCACGGTAGGTATCGCGCAGCGCCTGGATATCGCCGACACCGGCGGCGGAAGCCTCGGCGGCCAGCGGCTCGATGCGCAGGCCGAGTTCGATCTCCAGGCCCTGCTCGTCGGCCATCCGCAGCAACGCCTGGTCGACCAGCGCCAGCATCGCCCGCGCCTCCGGCCGCCCGGCCAGGACGTCGCGCGCCCGCGACAGCGCCAGGAAGCGCTGGCTGATCTCGCTGGAGAAGCCCTCCAGGTAAGCGCTGAGCTGCGCCAGGCTGCTCAGCTGAGCGCTGCCCAGGTGGGCGATCAGCGCCTCGAGCTTCTGCTGGCTTTCCAGGTCCGGAATGCGCTTCCAGTACTCCTGCAGCATGGCCTGGACTTCGCTCAGGCGCGCATGGGCGTCGCTCAGGCGGCGCTTGGCCAGGGATTTCTCGGCGCGCTCGGAAAAGGCGAAGGTCAGCTCTTCCGCGGCATCGGCCAGCGACTGCGAAACGGAAACGTAGTGGACGCGCTCGCCCTGGAAGCTGCCGCCGACCTGCTGCGCGGGGGCGTTGGCCGCTTCCCGCGGCGCGAGGGGCGCGGCGGAGGAACTCTGGAGGATGTCCATCGTGGCTGTGGTTCCTGGTCTGCAAAGGCGGCGCAGTATAGGAACCGGTCCAGTGCCGCCGATGCCAATATCGGCCGGTTTTTTTTAGCCGCGGCGGCAACCGATTTCTAAAAACTCCCGGCTGGCACTGAAATTCGTCGCGCGAGGCTTTCTCTATAGTGCGCGCCGACTCCAGCCGAACCGACCCGCCATGCCCGCGCCTCTCTCTCCTCTCATCGTCCGGATGCGCCACGCCATCGAAGGCTGCCGGCCGATCCAGATCCGCGGGCGGGTCACCCAGGTCACCGGAACCCTGCTCAAGGCCGTGGTGCCCGGCGTGCGCATCGGCGAACTCTGCCAGTTGCGCAATCCCGACCAGAGCCTGGCGCTGCTCGCCGAGGTCATCGGCTTCCAGCAGCACCAGGCGCTGCTCACCCCGCTCGGCGAGATGCTCGGGGTTTCCTCCAACACCGAAGTCAGCCCTACCGGCGGCATGCATCGCGTGGCGGTTGGCGAGCACCTGCTCGGGCAGGTGCTCGACGGCCTCGGCCGCCCCTTCGACGGCAGCCCGCCGGCCGAGCCGGCGGCCTGGTATCCGGTCTACCGGGATGCCCCGCCGCCGATGAGCCGGCGCCTGATAGAGCGGCCGCTATCGCTGGGTGTGCGCGCCATCGACGGCCTGCTGACCTGCGGCGAAGGCCAGCGCATGGGCATTTTCGCTGCCGCCGGCGGCGGCAAGAGCACCCTGCTGGCCAGCCTGGTGCGCAATGCCGAGGTGGATGTGACGGTACTCGCCCTGGTCGGCGAACGCGGTCGCGAAGTCCGCGAGTTCATCGAAAGCGACCTCGGCGAACAGGGGCTGCGCCGCTCGGTGCTGGTGGTCGCCACCTCCGACCGACCGGCGATGGAACGCGCCAAGGCCGGTTTCGTCGCCACCAGCATCGCCGAGTATTTCCGCGACCAGGGATGCCGCGTCCTGCTGCTGATGGACTCGCTGACCCGCTTCGCCAGGGCCCAGCGCGAAATCGGCCTGGCGGCCGGTGAACCGCCCACCCGCCGCGGCTACCCGCCCTCGGTGTTCGCCGCGCTGCCACGCCTGATGGAGCGTGCCGGGCAATCCGAGCGGGGCTCGATCACCGCGCTCTACACCGTACTGGTGGAAGGCGACGACATGAGCGAGCCGGTGGCCGACGAGACCCGCTCGATTCTCGACGGGCACATCGTGCTGTCGCGCAAGCTGGCCGCCGCCAACCACTATCCGGCCATCGACGTGCTGCACTCGGTGAGCCGGGTCATGAACCAGATCGTCGACGACGATCAGCGCCATGCGGCCGGACGCTTGCGCGAATGGCTGGCGAAGTACGAGGAAGTCGAGTTGCTGCTGAAGATCGGCGAATACCAGAAAGGCCAGGACAGCGAAGCCGACCAGGCCATCGAGAAGATCGGGGCGATCCGCCAGTGGCTGCGCCAGGGTACCCACGAAACCAGCGATTACGCACAGGCCTGCGCGCAGTTGCGGAGCCTCTGCGCATGAGCCTGGCGCTGCTGTTGCGCGTCCGACGCCTGCGCCTGGACCGGGCCGAGCGCGCCCAGGGCCGCCAATTGCTACGGGTTCGCGCCGCGGCGCAGGAACACACCGAGCGCCAGGCGGCGCAACGGGACTACCGCGACTGGCGACTGGCCGAAGAGCAACGGCTGTTTCTCGCCTGCCAGGCGGCCATGCTCGACCGCCGACGCCTGGAAGCCTGGCAGCAGCAGGTAGGGCTGCTGCGGGAAAAGGAAGCCGGCCTGGAACAGGACTGCGCCGAGACCGCGCAGCGCCTCGAAGGGGAGCGCGAGCGCCTGCGGCAGTGCCGGCGAGAACTGCTGGAACGCCAGCGGCAACTGGAGAAGTTCGCCGAACTGGAGCGCCACGTCGACGCCGAGCGCCAGGGGCTGCGCGAACGCAGCGAGGAAGGCGAACTGGAAGAATTCACCCGCCACGAGACCTGGCCATGCTCAAGCTGAACGCCGTGGATACGGCTCCGCTCGTGTCGTCCGACACCCCTGCCCCCCTTCCGCCGCTGCGCGCGCAGCAGATCGCCTTCGAACAGGCCCTGCCCGCGCACCGACCGCCGGCGCCCAGGCCACCGTTCGACAAGGGCGACGAAACGACAGAGGCCGAAGAGCCCGCCGCGACAGCCGACGCGCCGACCTCGACGCCTCTCGCCGACCAGCCCGCGGCGCCTGCCGCCGACCGGCCGCCGACCACTCGGCAAGCCCCCGTGCCAGTTGCCGCGGACGCAACGCCAACGCCAACGCCAACGCCAACGCCAAC